>CAZMDO010000329.1:0-3226 GCA_964564445.1 uncultured Ruaniaceae bacterium
CACACGCTCGGCTCCGGCGGCATGGGCACCGTCTACGAGGCGATCGACGCCGAGGACCGGCACGTGGCGCTGAAGCTGCTGCACCCGGCGTTCAGCGCCGACGAGGCAGCCCGGGAACGGCTGCGCCGCGAGGTGGCCACGCTGCACCGGGTGAAGGGTGAAGGTGTGGCCCGGGTGCTGGATGCCGAGGCGGAGTCCGCCGAGGCGTTCATCGTCACCGAGCTGATCGACGGGCAGTCGCTGGAGGACTCCATCCGCGAGCACGGCCCGATGGACGCCGAGGAGCTCACCGACCTGGCTGACGGGCTCGCCGGTGCGCTGTCGTCCATCCACGCCGCCGGCGTGCTGCACCGTGACCTCAAGCCCGGCAACGTGATGCTCACCGACGACGGCCCGGTGGTCATCGACTTCGGCATCTCCCAGCTCGCCGACGACCCCCGGATCACCCAGACCGGGCTGGTCACCGGCACCCCGGGCTACGTGGACCCACAGGTGATGCACGGGTCCAACCCGACCATCGCCGGGGACTGGTGGGGATGGGCGGCCGTGCTGGTCTTCGCCGCGACCGGGCGGCAGCCGTTCGGCCGCGGTCCGGGCGTGCTGATGCGGGTGGAGTCCGGCCGGGTGGACACCGAAGGACTGTCCCCGCGCACCGCACAGGTGCTGCGCCGCGCCCTGCACCCCGACCCGGACCGGCGGATGCGACCGGAGGTGGTGCGCCAGGCGCTCGCCGACCATGCCGCCGGCCGTGAGGTCACCACCCTCCTCGGCGACGAGGACGACCTGCCCCCAGGGGACGAGGCGGCCACCGAGGTCGGCTACGGCGAGGAGCTGGTGGACGCCCCGGCCGTGCTGCCCCCCACCTATGCCCCCGGCCCGCCGCCGGAGGCGGGCACCCGCGCCGAGGAGCAGCTCGGCCCGCGCACCGCCTACCTGCCCACCACGATGCAGCCCGGTGGCACCCCCGCCGCACCGCCACCGGCCGCGGGACCCCCAGCGCCGCAGTGGCAGACCGGCAACGAGGAGTGGGCACCTACCCCGCAGGCCGAGGAGGTGCCGGCCTGGGTCCGGCCCGCCCCGCCGCGCGGCTGGATCTCGCTGTGCTGGCTGGCCGCCGTGGTCGGCCTCGGCCTGGTCTACCCAGCCGTGGTGCTGCTCGCGCTCATCGCCCTGGTGGTGCTGCTCGGCGGGATCGGCTCAGCCGCTGATGCCCTGCGGCAGCGCCGGCTGCAGCGCGGGCCCGGCCGCTGGGACCGCACCTGGGTCGGGGCCGCGTTCCCGGCACACCTGCTGCTGGCCGCCCTGCTCGCCCTGCCGGGGGTGATCGTGGCCGCCTCGGGTGCCGCGATCGTGTGGATCCTGGGCGTGGACACCCTGCCGATGGATGCCGTGCTCCCCGGCGCCGTGACCGTGGCGGCGCTGCTGCTGTGGTGGACGCCCTCCAGCGGCCGAGCCCGGGAGGGGGAGCGCGTGGTGCTCCGGCTGGTGGCGCCCCGCGGGCTCGGTGGGGCGCTGTGGATGCTGGCCGGCGTCGCCCTGGCACTCGTCGGTGTGCTGATGTACCTGGTCGGCGCGGACAGCCCGCACTGGACCCCGTTCCCGGCCCCGCCCACCACGTTCTTCTGATGCCCAGGGGCCGGACGTCACCCCGCCGCTGCGTTTCGGCTGCTCAGGTCCGGTGCGTATCCTTGGCCGCATGACCGGTCGGCCGATGGCACGCGTGCGCGTGCTCGCGCGTCCGCTGACCCCGGCGCGGCCGTTTGCGCGCGCAGCGGGACGGCGCCCGCGCGGCCCAGCCTCCGCGCTCGCGCGCCCGGGCTCAGGTGCCGCACTCGCCGCCGTCGGGCTCGCCTGGTCGGTGCTGACCGTGCTGCTCTCCAGCGTGCTGCGTCCCGCCGACTGCGTGGACGCCACCGGCGTCACCGGCTTCATCGCCCAGAACCTCGCGCAGATGCGCAGCGTGACCGACTGCCCGAGCGGCACCGTCGGCTATGGCCCGCACACCCTCGCCGCCGTCGGCGCCGCCAGCGCGCTGCTCGCCGGCCTGGTGATCGCGCACGCCGCCGCCGGCGTCCTGGCCCACTGGCTCACCCGCGCCGGCCGCGCCACCCGCGCCGTGCTCGCCGCCCTCGGCCGGCCCCTGCCGCGGCTGCTGCGCCGCTGGAGCACCCCAGCACTGGTGACCCTCACGGACTGGCGAGGCACCGCCGTCGTGCCGGAGGGGTTGTACCTGCCGCACTGGCGGCGCGGACCTCCGATCCCGGCCTGATCGCCCACCTCCGGCCACCGGCCGGCCCCCGGGCGATCGCGGCGGCGCCCGCACCGCCGACCCAGGACACTGCGGCACGGCCGCACCCACCCTTCGCCCACGGGGCGACCAGAACCAAGGACCGATCTGATGGCAGACGCCAAGCTCACCAAGACCCAGCGGCGCGAGGCCGCACGCAAGGAAGCCGAACGGCTCCGCCAGCTCCAGGCAGCACGCGACAAGCGCGGGCGCATCCTCCTGCTTGCCGTGGTGGCCGCCGTGCTCGCGCTGATCATCGTCGCCGTGGTGGTGATCGCACAGCAGGCGAACCGCACCCTGCTCTCCGACTTCGAGGGCGCCACCCCGGCCGGCTCCAACCTGCACGGCGGCATCCCGTTCGGTGCCGAGGGCGCCGGCAGCACCAACGAGGGCGCCCCCGAGGTGGCCGTCTACCTCGACTTCATGTGCCCCTACTGCGGCGACTTCGAGCAGGTGAACGGCGAGGACCTCGCCCAGGCGGCCGCCAACGGGGAGGCCACGGTGATCTACCACCCGCTGAACTACCTGGACCGGTTCTCCCAGGGCACCGAGTACTCCACCCGCACGGCGGCCGCGTTCGCCTACGTGGCCAGCGAGGCGCCGGACAAGGCCCTGGACTTCATGGCGGCACTGTTCGCGCAGCAGCCCGAGGAGGGCTCCACCGGCCTGGAGGACGCTGAGCTCATCCAGATCGCCGTGGAGGCCGGCGTGCCGCAGGAGGTGGCGGACGCCATGACCGGCGGCACCTACACCGAATGGGTCGGCGTGGCCAGTGAGCAGGCGCGACTGCACGACGGCATCGGCGGCACCCCGACCGTGAAGATCAACGGCGAGGTGTGGAACGGCAACCGCACCAACCCGGGTGAGCTGCTCGCCGACATCCAGGCGGCCGGCTGAGGAAGGGCACGATGGCACGACGTAGCACCGCCACCAGCACCA
>CAZMDO010000330.1:0-3222 GCA_964564445.1 uncultured Ruaniaceae bacterium
CCGCTGGCCGGGTTCTACCCGTCGGTGTACGTGGGCGTGCCGTGGTGGTTCATCGACGCCCCGGAGGCGATCCGCCGGTTCCGCTCCGCGGTGACCGAGACCGCCGGGTTCTCCCGCACCTCGGGGTTCATCGACGACACCCGTGCGTTCTGCTCGATCCCGGCCCGGCACGACATGAGCCGCCGTCTGGACGCCGGGTACCTGTCCGAGCTGGTGGTCGAGCACCGGCTGGCCGAGGACGAGGCGCACGAGGCCATCCACGACCTGGTGGTCACCAACCCCACCACCGTGTTCAAGCTCTGAGGAGAGTGCCGACATGACCCAGCGACTGCGCCGCGGACTGCCCGGCACCCCCGACACCTCCGCCCCGGTGCGCATCGTGCACCTCGGGGTGGGCAACTTCCACCGCGCCCACCAGGCCTGGTACACCCACCAGGCACCGGACGCCGCCGACTGGGGCATCGCCGCCTTCACCGGGCGCCGCCCGGACCAGGCCGAGGCGCTCGCCCCCCAGGACGGGCTGTACTCCCTGATCACCAAGGGCGCTGAGGGCGACGAGGTGGCGGTGATCTCCTCGATCGTGGCCGTGCACGCCGCCAGCGAGCACGAGACCTACCTGACGTACCTGGCCAGGCCGAGCACCGCCGTCGTGAGCATGACGGTGACCGAGCACGGTTACCGCCGCGACGCCGAGGGCCACCTGGACACCGCCGCCGAGGACGTGGCCGCCGACCTTGCTGCGCTGCGGGCGGACCCGCGCGCGGTGGTCACCTCGATGCCGGTGCGGCTGCTCGCCGGGCTGCTCGCACGCCGGGAGGCCGGCGCCGGTGCGCTGACGATCCTGCCGTGCGACAACCTGCCCGACAACGGGGACGTCACCCGCACCCTGGTGCTGGATGCCGCCCGGGCGGTGGATGCGACCCTGGTCGGCTGGGTGGAGGAGAACGTGGAGTTCGCCACCTCGATGGTGGACCGGATCACCCCGGCCACCACCGATGCCGACCGGCAGCTGGTGCGCGAGCGGATCGGCTACCAGGACGCCTCCCCGGTGCCCACCGAACCGTTCGCGGAGTGGGTGGTCAGCGGGCAGTTCCCCGCCGGTCGGCCTGCCTGGGAGCACGCCGGGGTGCAGTTCGTGGCCGAGGTGGCCCCGCACGAGCGGCGCAAGCTGTGGCTGCTGAACGGCTCGCACTCCCAGCTGGCCTACGTGGGCAGCGTGCGCGGGCACGAGACCATCGACGCCGCGATCGCCGACCCGGCCTGCCGCGGCTGGGTGGAGCAGTTCTGGGACGAGGCGCAGCGCGGTCTCGGCCTGCCGGAGCAGGAGGTGGCGGCCTACCGCGCGGCGCTGCTGGACCGGTACGCCAACCCGCGGGTGCGCCACCTGCTCGCGCAGATCGCCATGGACGGCTCGCAGAAGCTGCCGGTGCGCACCCTGCCCGCGGTGAACGCCGAGCGTGCCGCCGGGCGGGTGCCCCTCGGGGGAGCGACCACGCTCGCCGGCTGGGTGCTGCACCTGCGCGGGGTGGGTGCCCCGGTGCAGGACGCCGGTGCCGGGCCCGCGCAGCAGGCCGCGAACGCCGGGCCGGTGGCCGAGGTGGTGCCGGCGGTGCTGGAGACGCTGCAGCCCGGGCTCGGTGACGACGCGGACCTGGTGGCCGTCGTGGTGGCCCAAACGGAAGCGATCCCCCTCCCGCAAAGTCACTAGAACCCGGGCACCGGTGCCCGCTTCTTATTGACATTGCGGACGGTGGGCCGGGTTGTCCACAGGGGGTCTCCGTTCGGTCCGCGCGCACCGGCAGGGTGGAGGTGTGGTCACTGAGACGGTGCCGGCCTCCCGGCGAGAGTGGCGGCGCACCCGCGCCCGGGAGCTCGCTGCGCCGTTCGGTGGTGTGGTGCACCGCGCCGACCTGCGCGCGGCCGGGATCTGCCGGGACGAGGTGCGCAGCGAGCTCCGCGGCGAGCGGTGGACGGCCCTGGGCCGGCACACGATCGGCATCGGTACCGCCGCGATCCCGGACGCATGGCCGGCGAGGGCTGCCTGGGCAGTGTGGGAGACCGGCTCCGGGGCCGTGCTCGACGGTGTGTCCGCGCTGCTGGCTGCCGGGTTGGAGAACTACACCGAGGAGCAGGTCGTCGTCTCGGTGCCGCGGGGTACGCGCCCGGTGCGGCTGCCCGGCGTACGGGTGCACAGCCACCGGGTGATCACAGCGGCGCCGGTGCCCGGCCTGCCCCGGATGCCGATCGAGGCAGCGGTGGTGAACGCGACCACGTGGGCGGTCAGCGACCGGCAGGCGGCGCTGGTGGTCATCCTCGCGGTGCAGCAGCAGCTGACCACCGCCGGGCGACTGACCGGGGAGGTGAGCGGCCGGCGCCGGGTCCGCCGCAGGCAGCTGTTGCGCGACCTGCTCCGGGAGGTCGCCGGCGGCGTGCAGGCGCTCGGCGAGCTCGACTTCGCCCGGCTGTGCCGTCAGCACGGTCTCCCGGAGCCCTCCCGGCAGCGGGTCTGCTGTGGACCGCGAGGCCGGATCTACCTGGACGTCTGGTGGGAGGAGCTCGGCGTGGGTGTGGAGATCGATGGCGTGCAGCACCGGCAGGGTCTGTCCCCGGTGGACGATGCCCTGCGGGACAACGAGGTGCGCCTCCGCGGGGGGCCGGTGCTGCGGATCCCGTCGCTGGGGCTGATCACCGACCCGGGCGGGTTCATGCGGCAGGTGCGGGAGCTGCTGGCCCGCGCCGCCCGGTAGCTCGCCACCGCTGCCGGCTCGCAAGGTCACGTGGATCCGGGCACGGGTGCCCGCTTCTTATTGACTTTGCGGGGAGGGGGAGTGGCGCCGGTCACCCGGGGAATACCTGGCACCCTCCTGCGTTGCACCGAGCAGAACTTCATGCAAACGCATATACTTTGGAGGGTGACCAGGATGCAGTTCGGAGTCTTCACCATCGGCGACGTGACGCCCGACCCCACCACGGGCCGGCTGCCCACCGAGCACGAGCGGATCAAGGCGATGGTCGCCATCGCGAAGAAGGCCGAGGACGTCGGCCTGGACGTGTTCGCCACCGGGGAGCACCACAACCCGCCGTTCGTGCCCAGCTCGCCGACCACCATGCTCGGCTACGTGGCCGCCCAGACCGAGCGGATCCTCCTGTCCACCGCGACCACGCTGATCACCACCAACGACCCGGTGAAGATCGCCGAGGACTACGCGATGCTGCAGCACC
>CAZMDO010000331.1:0-3221 GCA_964564445.1 uncultured Ruaniaceae bacterium
GCGCTCGCCGGGCTGTTCGGCGTCTGCGGGCTCGCCGGAGAGTTCGGCGTCTGCGGGGTCACCGGACTGTTCGGCGTCTGCGGAGTCTGCGCGCTCTGGGCCGTCTGCGCGCTCTGGGCCGTCTGCGCGCTCTGGGCCGTCTGCGCGCTCTGGGCCGTCTGTGCGCTCTGGGCGGTGACGGCGGTGGTGGCGCTCTGCGAGGCGACGTTCGCCGGGTCGACCGTGGGCGTCGTGCCGGCGTCGCGGGCGACCGCCTGGATCGCCGGGCCGGCCACCTGAGCGGTCTGCACGGTGTCGCTGGTTCCGGACTGGGGCAGGGAGTCTGCGGCCGCGGTCACGGCGGTGCCGGCCACGCCGAGCACCCCGAGGGCGCTGGTCACTACCCAGGCGGTACGGGTCTTCATCTCGTCTCCTTCGCTGTGGTCCCGCCCCTTGCGGGATCGTTCAGCACTGATCCTGCTGCGCTCCGATGAGAGGACCAGGACAGCAGCATGAGAGGTCTCTCATCTGGCCGGCCGGGCGCCCTGGGGCGCGGAACCGCCCGCTCAGTCGTCGTCGGCCGAGGGCGCACTCACCGGCGAGGCGAGCGAGACCGTCTCCGGTGCGTCGTCCTCGTCGTCGTCAGAGTCCTCGGATCCGCTCGTGCCACCGGACCCGCTCGTGCCACCAGAATCATCGGAGCCGCCCGACCCCGAGGAGCCCGAGCCGGACCCGGAGCCGGAGCCGGAACCGGCGTCACCCGTGGGCGAGGCACTCTCGCCCGCCCCGTCCCCCTGCTGCCCCGCCTGACCCCCACCGGAGGTGACGTCCTCGCTCGGCCGGGCTGCGCCGTCGTCGACAGGGTCCTGGGAGACCTGCGACCCGGGAGTGACCACGATCACCTCCCCCGGAGCGGGGCTCGCCCCGCCCGGGCTGGCGGCGAGCACGGCGGCGACCACCCCGGCCACGCCGAGCACCCCGGAGACCATCCAGGTGGTGCTCTTGTTCATCGTTCCTCCCTCGTCGGCGATGGTGCCGGCGGTGCCGCGGCGGCGAGCCGGCGGGCGTGCCGCAACCAGCCCTCCGCGGTGCTCAGCCGCCCCAGTGCCAGGTCGTGGTCGGTGCCGGCCACCAGGGAGAGCACCACACCGGCCGTCCGGGCGGCCAGCGACGGCGGGTCGCAGGTGGCGGCGAGCCGGGTGAACCAGTCCCCCACCAGCTCGTCCACGTGCGGGTAGACCCGCGGGGCCAGCTCGCGCAGCACCGCCAGGTGACCGAGCAGGGTGGCCAGGTCGTCCTCCCGCACCCCCGGGCCGAGCGAGTCCAGGTCGATCACCGCGCTCACCCGCCCGCCGGCGGTGAAGATGTTCGCCTCGTAGAAGTCCCCATGGGTGGGCACCGTCGGTGGCACCGGCCGGTGGGCCAGCAGGTCGCTGACCCCGTGCTCCACGGCCTCGATCCGTGCGCTCTGCTCCGGCAGCACGCCGCGGGCGGCGTCGGCGTGGAAGTCGATCCGGTCCACCCAGGAGGAGCGTGCGCCCAGCTCGAGCACCTCGGCCGGCAGCGTGTCCAGCCAACCGGCCACCTGCAGCGGGTCGGGCAGGTCGGCGGGGTGGCTGCGCGCACCGGCGACCGCCTCGGCCAGCGGGCGCCCCTCGGCAGCGGCGAGCACCAGCACGGTGGGCAGCGGCCGGCCGAGCACCGCCGGGGCCCCGCCGGCGGACCCGGCGAGCAGCCGGTGCCGCCGCTCCAGCCGCCGGGCCCGCTTCTCCGGCAGCACCTTGAGGTAGGCGGACCGCTCGGCGGTGGTCGCGCGGATCACCGCACGGCGGGTGGGCCGGTAGCTGAGCAGCTGCACCCGGGCCGGGGAGCCGTCCCCCGTGCCGCCTGCTGCCAGCCACTGCCCCACGGCGGCCGGGTCGAGGGCCTGGTCCAGCCCGGGCAGCACCGGGTCCTGTGCCCGCCGCCACACCCGCACGGTGCGCACCCCGTCCTGCAGCACCGCCACGCCGGGGCCGTCGGGCACCTCAGCGGTGGAGGCCACCAGGTAGTCGCTCACCGGCACCCCGGCGACGGCGTAGCTCACCGTGTACCCGACGCTCACCCCGGCGCCGGGTCGGTGGTGCACGGAGTCCACCTCGGCGCGCCAGCCGGTGATCGTCTCACCGGCCGTGGCCGTGGCGGCGTGCCGCCCCGCCGGGGCGGCCGGGACGGACCCGGTCACGGCGAGCCGGAGCAGCTCACCAGCATCCGGGCTGGTGAGCAGGTCGATCGCCTCGCGCTCGAGGGCCGCGGTGGACATACCCCCATCTCACCATCGAATCGGGTGCCATGGATGAGGTGCAGATGAGAAAACTCTCATCTGCGCTCCTCGGCGCTCCTAGAGTGGGGCGGATGGTCCGCGATCTCTCCACCCTGCCGAAGGCGCACCTGCACCTGCACTTCACCGGGTCGATGGACCCGCGCACGCTGGTGGACCTCGCCGACGAGCAGCAGATCTCCCTGCCGGACTCGCTGCGCGCCGCGGTCAGCCCCCAGGCGGCGCTGCGGCTGCCGCCGGACGAGCGCGGCTGGTTCCGGTTCCAGCGGATGTACGACGCCGCCCGGGCCGTGGTGCGCTCGGAGTCCTCGATGCGCCGGATCGTGCGCGAGGCTGCGGCGGCGGATGCGGCGGAGGGGTCGCGCCGGCTGGAGCTGCAGGTGGACCCGACCTCCTACGCCCCGTTCGTCGGTGGCATCACCCCGGCGCTGGAGATCGTGCTGGACGAGGCACGGTCGGCCAGCGCCGCCACCGGGGTGGAGGTGGCCATCATCGTGGCCTCCTCGCGCACCCGGCACCCGCTGGACGCGCGCACCCTGGCGCGGCTGGCCGCCCGGCACGCCGCCGACGGGCCGGGCGGGGTGATCGGCTTCGGGCTGAGCAACGACGAGCGCCGCGGGGACACCTCCGAGTTCGCCGGCGCGTTCCAGATCGCCGCCCGGGCCGGGCTGGCGCTGGTGCCGCACGGTGGTGAGCTGCTCGGCCCGGACCACGTGCGCGAGGTGGTCGCCCACCTGCACCCGGACCGCCTCGGCCACGGGGTGCGGGCGGCGGAGGACCCGGCGCTGCTGGACCGGCTGGTGGCGGACGGGATCGCCTTCGAGGTGTGCCCGGCCTCGAACGTGTCCCTGGGGGTGTACGCCGAGACCGGGGACGTGCCGCTGGCCCAGCTGCATGCCGCGGGTGCACAGATCGCGCTCGG
>CAZMDO010000332.1:0-3219 GCA_964564445.1 uncultured Ruaniaceae bacterium
TGGCCGGGTTCTACCCGTCGGTGTACGTGGGCGTGCCGTGGTGGTTCATCGACGCCCCGGAGGCGATCCGCCGGTTCCGCTCCGCGGTGACCGAGACCGCCGGGTTCTCCCGCACCTCGGGGTTCATCGACGACACCCGTGCGTTCTGCTCGATCCCGGCCCGGCACGACATGAGCCGCCGTCTGGACGCCGGGTACCTGTCCGAGCTGGTGGTCGAGCACCGGCTGGCCGAGGACGAGGCGCACGAGGCCATCCACGACCTGGTGGTCACCAACCCCACCACCGTGTTCAAGCTCTGAGGAGAGTGCCGACATGACCCAGCGACTGCGCCGCGGACTGCCCGGCACCCCCGACACCTCCGCCCCGGTGCGCATCGTGCACCTCGGGGTGGGCAACTTCCACCGCGCCCACCAGGCCTGGTACACCCACCAGGCACCGGACGCCGCCGACTGGGGCATCGCCGCCTTCACCGGGCGCCGCCCGGACCAGGCCGAGGCGCTCGCCCCCCAGGACGGGCTGTACTCCCTGATCACCAAGGGCGCTGAGGGCGACGAGGTGGCGGTGATCTCCTCGATCGTGGCCGTGCACGCCGCCAGCGAGCACGAGACCTACCTGACGTACCTGGCCAGGCCGAGCACCGCCGTCGTGAGCATGACGGTGACCGAGCACGGTTACCGCCGCGACGCCGAGGGCCACCTGGACACCGCCGCCGAGGACGTGGCCGCCGACCTTGCTGCGCTGCGGGCGGACCCGCGCGCGGTGGTCACCTCGATGCCGGTGCGGCTGCTCGCCGGGCTGCTCGCACGCCGGGAGGCCGGCGCCGGTGCGCTGACGATCCTGCCGTGCGACAACCTGCCCGACAACGGGGACGTCACCCGCACCCTGGTGCTGGATGCCGCCCGGGCGGTGGATGCGACCCTGGTCGGCTGGGTGGAGGAGAACGTGGAGTTCGCCACCTCGATGGTGGACCGGATCACCCCGGCCACCACCGATGCCGACCGGCAGCTGGTGCGCGAGCGGATCGGCTACCAGGACGCCTCCCCGGTGCCCACCGAACCGTTCGCGGAGTGGGTGGTCAGCGGGCAGTTCCCCGCCGGTCGGCCTGCCTGGGAGCACGCCGGGGTGCAGTTCGTGGCCGAGGTGGCCCCGCACGAGCGGCGCAAGCTGTGGCTGCTGAACGGCTCGCACTCCCAGCTGGCCTACGTGGGCAGCGTGCGCGGGCACGAGACCATCGACGCCGCGATCGCCGACCCGGCCTGCCGCGGCTGGGTGGAGCAGTTCTGGGACGAGGCGCAGCGCGGTCTCGGCCTGCCGGAGCAGGAGGTGGCGGCCTACCGCGCGGCGCTGCTGGACCGGTACGCCAACCCGCGGGTGCGCCACCTGCTCGCGCAGATCGCCATGGACGGCTCGCAGAAGCTGCCGGTGCGCACCCTGCCCGCGGTGAACGCCGAGCGTGCCGCCGGGCGGGTGCCCCTCGGGGGAGCGACCACGCTCGCCGGCTGGGTGCTGCACCTGCGCGGGGTGGGTGCCCCGGTGCAGGACGCCGGTGCCGGGCCCGCGCAGCAGGCCGCGAACGCCGGGCCGGTGGCCGAGGTGGTGCCGGCGGTGCTGGAGACGCTGCAGCCCGGGCTCGGTGACGACGCGGACCTGGTGGCCGTCGTGGTGGCCCAAACGGAAGCGATCCCCCTCCCGCAAAGTCACTAGAACCCGGGCACCGGTGCCCGCTTCTTATTGACATTGCGGACGGTGGGCCGGGTTGTCCACAGGGGGTCTCCGTTCGGTCCGCGCGCACCGGCAGGGTGGAGGTGTGGTCACTGAGACGGTGCCGGCCTCCCGGCGAGAGTGGCGGCGCACCCGCGCCCGGGAGCTCGCTGCGCCGTTCGGTGGTGTGGTGCACCGCGCCGACCTGCGCGCGGCCGGGATCTGCCGGGACGAGGTGCGCAGCGAGCTCCGCGGCGAGCGGTGGACGGCCCTGGGCCGGCACACGATCGGCATCGGTACCGCCGCGATCCCGGACGCATGGCCGGCGAGGGCTGCCTGGGCAGTGTGGGAGACCGGCTCCGGGGCCGTGCTCGACGGTGTGTCCGCGCTGCTGGCTGCCGGGTTGGAGAACTACACCGAGGAGCAGGTCGTCGTCTCGGTGCCGCGGGGTACGCGCCCGGTGCGGCTGCCCGGCGTACGGGTGCACAGCCACCGGGTGATCACAGCGGCGCCGGTGCCCGGCCTGCCCCGGATGCCGATCGAGGCAGCGGTGGTGAACGCGACCACGTGGGCGGTCAGCGACCGGCAGGCGGCGCTGGTGGTCATCCTCGCGGTGCAGCAGCAGCTGACCACCGCCGGGCGACTGACCGGGGAGGTGAGCGGCCGGCGCCGGGTCCGCCGCAGGCAGCTGTTGCGCGACCTGCTCCGGGAGGTCGCCGGCGGCGTGCAGGCGCTCGGCGAGCTCGACTTCGCCCGGCTGTGCCGTCAGCACGGTCTCCCGGAGCCCTCCCGGCAGCGGGTCTGCTGTGGACCGCGAGGCCGGATCTACCTGGACGTCTGGTGGGAGGAGCTCGGCGTGGGTGTGGAGATCGATGGCGTGCAGCACCGGCAGGGTCTGTCCCCGGTGGACGATGCCCTGCGGGACAACGAGGTGCGCCTCCGCGGGGGGCCGGTGCTGCGGATCCCGTCGCTGGGGCTGATCACCGACCCGGGCGGGTTCATGCGGCAGGTGCGGGAGCTGCTGGCCCGCGCCGCCCGGTAGCTCGCCACCGCTGCCGGCTCGCAAGGTCACGTGGATCCGGGCACGGGTGCCCGCTTCTTATTGACTTTGCGGGGAGGGGGAGTGGCGCCGGTCACCCGGGGAATACCTGGCACCCTCCTGCGTTGCACCGAGCAGAACTTCATGCAAACGCATATACTTTGGAGGGTGACCAGGATGCAGTTCGGAGTCTTCACCATCGGCGACGTGACGCCCGACCCCACCACGGGCCGGCTGCCCACCGAGCACGAGCGGATCAAGGCGATGGTCGCCATCGCGAAGAAGGCCGAGGACGTCGGCCTGGACGTGTTCGCCACCGGGGAGCACCACAACCCGCCGTTCGTGCCCAGCTCGCCGACCACCATGCTCGGCTACGTGGCCGCCCAGACCGAGCGGATCCTCCTGTCCACCGCGACCACGCTGATCACCACCAACGACCCGGTGAAGATCGCCGAGGACTACGCGATGCTGCAGCACCT
>CAZMDO010000333.1:0-3213 GCA_964564445.1 uncultured Ruaniaceae bacterium
TCGCGGGGGCGCTTCCCGGTGGTGCTCCACCTCTGACGCCAGTCACGCCCCGTCGTGGCCAGTGTAGCGGCCCGGGTGCCGGTGCGGTCGTGACCGGCAGCGGTCAGCCGACGAGCACGCGCCTGCCCTGCACCCGCCAGCCCTCGCGGCACAGCCGACCGACCTGCTCCACCAGCTGGGCCCGTTCGGCCACCTTGATCCGCTCGGTGAGCGTCTCCTCGGTGTCCTCGTCCAGCACCGGGACGGCGGTCTGGGCGACGATCACCCCGGTGTCCACGCCCTCGTCGACCACGAACAGGGTGGCGCCGGCGACCTTCACGCCGTACTCGAGCGCGTCCCGAGGACCATGGATTCCGGGGAAGGCGGGCAGCAGCGAGTTGTGCGTGTTCAGGTAGCGGCCGCCGAAGGCGGCGAGGAACTCGGGCCCGACGAGCTTGAGGAACCCGGCGGAGACCACCAGGTCGGGCTCGTGCGCGGCCACCTGGGCGGTGAGCTCGGCGTCCCAGTCGGTGCGCTCGGGGTAGTCCTTCAGCCGGCAGACGAAGGTGGGCACACCGGCGTCGGCGGCGAGCTGCAGGCCAGCGGCGCTGGGCCGGTCGGCACCCACGGCCACCACCTGCGCGCCGTAGTCGTCCTCGGCCGTCGCGGCCAGGAGGGCGGCGAGGTTGGAGCCACCGCCGGAGATGAGGACCACGATGCGCTTGGGGTTCACAGCCAGCGAGCGTAGTGCAGCGCCGAGCATCTGGGAGAATGGGCGGCGACCCCCGACTGCGAAGGAGCCTCGTGCGCAACCCGTACGCCCCGCCGGACCCGTCGGCGCCGCCGCCGGTGCGTCGGCGACCCGAGCACGGGCACCCGGGCGAGAACGGCGGTCCGGAGGCCTCCGGTGAACAGGCGGGCCCCGGCGAGCACGTCTCCGGCGAGCACGGCTCCGGCAACGGGCAGGGCGGCTGGCAGGATCCGCACAGCCACGACCCACGCCGTCCGCTGCACCCGCACGGCCGAGACCCGCAGGGCCACGGCCCGCGCGACCCTCGTGACCCGCGCACCCAGTGGCAGCGGCCGGAGCGCCCCGCCCCCACCCCGGAGCAGGCGGCCGCCGCCGGCCGCAGCGTGCTGAAGTTCGGGGCCGCGCTCCTGGTGGCGATGCTCGCGATGCGCTGGCCGATCCCGTGGCAGCTGTTCGCCCCCGTGGCCGGGGCGGTGGCCGTCTACCTGGGCATCCGGGCGCTGATCACCTACCGCAAGGTCGGGATGACCACGTTCTCCTCGGTGTTCCTGATGTTCGGGGTGGGGATCGCGGCGGTGCTCTCGCTCAGCTCGTTGACGCTGCTGACCATGTGGGACGCGCAGGTCGCGCACCAGGAGTGCATGGACCGGGCGCTGACGGTGCAGGCGGAGCAGGCCTGCACCGACGCCTACGAGCAGGCGATGCAGGAGCGGTTGAACCCCTCCGGCGGCTGACCGGGCGGTGGGTCCGGCCGCTGGCTGGTCACCGACGTTGGTTCGGGCTGAGCCGACCTCGCTCGGTCACCGCGCCAGCGCCGGCAGCGCTCAGTCGTCGGTCGAGGCCTTCGTGCCGGTGACCTGCTCCCACCACACCCCCGCCGCGGCCCGCAGCCGCCGGCCGCCGGCCGCCGTGACCGGGTGCGCGAGCACGATCACCGCCGCGGCCCCGAGCACCCCCTGCCAGGCCATCGCGAGCCCGACGGCCCGCCAGTCACCACCCAGGGTGGCCATCCGCCCAGGTCCCACCCCACCGGCGGCCAGCGCGGTCAGCGCAGCCAGCACCAGCCCGGCCAGCACCGCACTACCGGCCACGGCGGCGAGCATCTGCAGCGCCGGGCGCTTGCGCATCCGCCGCGCCAGCCACACCCCCGCGAGCAGTCCGCTGAGCAGCCCGACGAGCCCGAGCACCGGCAGCTGACCGAGCAGCCCGTCCGGTTCCGGCAGCGCACCGAGCACCGGCACGAGCGGCAGCGGGCCCGCCTCGATCCCGCCCGGGGCGAACACCGTGTCGGCACCGACCGCGAAGCCCGGGCCGAGCAGGTACGCACCGGCCCACAGCACCAGGTTCGGCAGCACCAGCAGCTGGGCCAGCACGAGCACCACGGCGCTGACCGCGTCCGGGCCGAGCGTGCCGTGCAGCTCGGTGATCTCGCCCAGGTGGGTGAGGATCATCCACACCGTGGCCACCACGGCCAGCACCAGGTGCAGGAGCGCGATCCGCCAACCCAGGGCGACGGCGTCGCGCACCCAGGCGGGGAGTCTCCCCAGGGCCGTGGTCCACCAGGTGGGTGCTGCGCTGCCGCGCAGCCCGAGGGCCAGACCGCACACCGTGACACCCACCGCCCCGAGCAGCCCACGACCAGCCCCAGGCATCGCCGCGAAGGCGACGAACGCCGTCGTGAGCAGGAGGTAGCCGGCGGCGGCGAAGGCGCCGCTGGCCCAGGAGCCGAGGTGCGCGCGGCGCACCGAACCGGCGAGCACGCCAAGCGCCACCAGGGCGATGCCTAGCGGCATGAGGGTGATGCTCAGGTCGGCGACGGTAAGGGCGGCGCCGTGGCCGAGCAACCAGGCGGCCGTGCCGACCCGGGCGGCCTCCAACCAGCCGGCCGAGCCGAGCTGCGGGGCCGATGCGGTGGCCACATAGGTGGCGATCGCCGGGACCGCGACCACCAGCCAGCTCAGCACCGCGGCCTCACCGCCGGCGAGCAGCCCGCGCAGCCACTGGTCCGGCAGCTGGATGCGGGGCGCGGCGCCGGCGGGCTCGACCACCCGGCGCGTGGGAGTGGAGGCGGTCACCCTCTCATGGTGCGGCAACGCCGCCCCGGCGAGAGTGTGCCGGGGCGGCGTGTCGAGTCGTGCCGTGCCTCACCGGCGGCGCCACCCCACCGGCAGCGCCGCTGCGGCAGCGCCCGCAGCGCCCGCAGCCGTCACCCTCACCGCGAGCGCCCCCACAGCGCCACCCTCACCGCGAGCGCCCCCACAGCGCCGCTTCGGCAGCTGGTCCGCCTACTCGTGCCCGCGGAGCACGAGCGAGCAGCGCAGCTGCCGAGTGCATCGATTCAACCCGGGGAGGGGGCGGGAGGCGCGGGGCGGGCAGCGGGCGGATCAGCGTGCGGAGAGGATCTCCTTGACCAGCTCGGCGGCGTGCGAGGGGGTCTTGCCGACCTTCACCCCGACCGCCTCGAGGGCCTCCTTCTTCGCCTG
>CAZMDO010000334.1:0-3206 GCA_964564445.1 uncultured Ruaniaceae bacterium
GCCCGCCCCACAGCCGCCAGGCGCCCCGGGACCGGGTGCGCAGCGCGGACCCGGCCCGCCGCGCGGCGTGGGACGCGTTGCGCGCAGTGGCCGACAGCGACGCCTACGCCAACCTGGTGCTGCCGCCGATGCTCCGCGAGCGCCGCATCACCGGCAGGGACGCCGCCTTCGCCACCGAGCTCGCCTACGGCACGCTACGGCTGCAGGGCCGTTACGACGCCGTGATCGACCGGGTCGCCGACCGCGGCGTGGCCAGCATCGACCCGCCGGTGCTGGACACGCTCCGCCTAGGCGCCCACCAGCTGCTCGGCATGCGGGTGCCCGACCATGCGGCGGTGTCCGCGACCGTCGGGCTCGCCCGCGAGGCGGTCGGCGCCGGTCCGGCACAGTTCGTCAACGCCGTGCTGCGCAAGATCGCCGCCCAGGACACCGACGCCTGGCTGGACCGCATCGGTGCTGACGCCGACGACGAGACGGAACGCCTCGCCGTCACCGGCTCGCACCCGGCCTGGATGGTGCGCGCCTTCCGGCAGGCCCTGGCCGAGACCCCGACGGGTGCCGGCGACCTGCCGCAGCTGCTCGCGGCGAACAACTCCTCACCCGCGGTGCACCTGGTGCTCCGGCCCGGACTGGTCGAGGCGGAGGAGCTCGAGGGCACCGAGCCCGGCCGCTGGACCGCCACCGCCCGGGTACTCACCGCCGGCGACCCGCACGGCATCGCCGCGGTCCGGGAGGCGCGCGCCGGCATCCAGGACGAGGGCAGCCAGCTGGTGACCCTGGTGGCGGCGACCGCCCCGGTGTCCGGCACCGACCGCACCTGGCTGGACCTGTGCGCCGGTCCCGGCGGCAAGGCGGCGCTGTTCGCCGCGCTGCTGGCCGAGCGCGATCCCGGTGGTGAGCTGCTCGCCAACGAGGTCGCCGAACACCGGGCACGGCTGGTCGCCTCCTCCACGGCAGCAGTGCGGGAGCGGCTGCCCGGCCTGGAGGTGCGCACCGGCGACGGCCGCGAGGTCGGTGCCGAGCTGCCCGGGCACTTCGACCGGGCCCTGGTGGACGTGCCGTGCACGGGGCTGGGGGCGCTGCGCCGCCGGCCCGAGGCGCGCTGGCGCCGCAGCACGGCCGACCTGGCCGACCTCGGCGTGCTGCAGCGCGACCTGCTCAGCTCCGCCCTGGCTGCGGTGCGGCCCGGGGGAGTGGTCACCTACATCACCTGCTCCCCGCACCTGGCCGAGACCCGCCTGGTGGTCCAGGACGTGCTCAAGCGCACCGGAGCGGGAGAGGTGCTGGACGCCGTCGAGATCGCCGCCGGGGTGACCAGCACCCCGCTGCCGGACCAGCGGGGCCCCTTCCTGCAGCTGTGGCCGCACCGGCACGGCACGGACGCGATGTTCTGCGCGGTGCTCCGGCGCACCGGGGAGATGCCGTCGGCCCAGTAGGCTCGGGCCCATGGCGATCCTCATCTCCCCGAGCGTGCTGAACTCGGACCTGGCGAACCTGGCCGGCGAGGTCGGCCGGATCGGCGCAGCCGACTACGTGCACCTGGACGTGATGGACAACCACTTCGTGCCGAACCTGACCTTCGGCCTGCCGGTGGTGGAGAAGGTGATCGCCAGCACGGGCCTGCCGGCGGACGTGCACCTGATGATCGAGGACCCGGACACCTGGGCGCCCGCCTACGCCGAGGCCGGGGCCGCCTCGGTCACCTTCCACGCCGAGGCCTCGACCGCCCCGGTGCGGCTGGCCCGCGAGCTGCGCCGGCTCGGTGCCCGGGCCGCGATCGCGCTGCGCCCGGCGACCCCGGTGACCGGCTACCTGGACCTGCTGGCCGAGTTCGACATGGTGCTGGTGATGACCGTGGAGCCCGGGTTCGGCGGTCAGTCCTTCATCACCGGCACGCTGCCGAAGATCCGCCGCACCCGGGACGCGATCACCCGGCTCGGTCGGGACATCTGGGTGCAGGTGGACGGTGGCGTCTCCCGGGACACCATCGGCGCGGCGGCCGGTGCGGGCGCGAACATGTTCGTGGCGGGCTCGGCGGTGTACCGGTCGGAGGACCCGAACGGCGAGATCCAGGCGCTGCGCGAGCTGGCTACCGCCGCCTACCGCGACTGAGGCCACCGCCCCGCGCTGACCCCGACCGCCCCGCGCTGACCCCGACCCCGATCCCCGCGGCCGGGTGTGGCACGTCCGACAGGTGCCGGGCCGCACCACCCGCCACGGCTGTGCGATACTGGCGGGGAGAGTCCAACGTGCTCCGGGGTCGGTGAAAGTCCGAACCGGCGGTGATAGTCCGCGACCCGGCCACCTCGGTGGTCGGTTGACCTGGTGAAACTCCAGGACCGACGGTTAAAGTCCGGATGGGAGGTAGCACGCGGCGTCGGAACCCCGGCGCCGGGGGACGGTTCGCACCGTGCGCCGTCCCGACCCCGGGTATGCACCTGGGGAAGGGAACGCAGGCCGGTGCACCGAGCAGCCACGCGGCGGGCGACGATCGTCGCGCCGGTGACCTTCGCCGTCATCATGGTCCTGCTGTGGCAGGCCGTGAGCCTCGCCGTCCCCGCCCGGGTGCTGCCCGCGCCGAGCGATCTCGCCAGCCGGCTCGTGCTCGAGCTGACCAGCGGCATCCTCGGCTACACCCTCGTCACCCTCACCGAGAGCTTCCTGGGGTGCCTGCTCGGCCTCCTGGTCGCTCTGCCGTTGGGCTATCTGGTGGCACACTCCGACTGGGCGAACCGGGCGATCGGGCCGTACCTGGCCGCATCGCAGGCGGTACCCGCCGTGGCCCTGGCGCCGCTGATCGTGCTCTGGTTCGGCTACGGCCAGCTGCCGATCGCGCTGCTGTGCGCCCTGCTGGTGTTCTTCCCGATCCTGGTCAACACCCAGCTGGGGCTGACCACGCTGGATCCGGACATCATCGGCGCGGCACAGCTCGACGGCGCAGGCCGGTGGCGTCGGCTGGTCTCGATCGAGGCACCGCTGGCGCTGCCGGCGATGCTCGCCGGGATCCGGAACGGGTTCGTGCTCTCCATCACCGGTGCGGTGGTGGGGGAGTTCGTCATGGGCGGTCAGGGCCTGGGGCTGCTGCTCTCGGTCTACCGGGACCGTTCGGACACCGAAGGAATGTTCGCCACCCTCGTCGTCCTGGCCGCAGCCGCGGTCGGGATCTACCTGTTGATGAGAGCTCTGGAGAGGCGAGTGCGATGGTG
>CAZMDO010000335.1:0-3195 GCA_964564445.1 uncultured Ruaniaceae bacterium
CAGACGCGAGGAGCGCACGTGTTCGCAGCAGTAGTGGAGACCATCCTGGCCATGGCGGCGTCGCCATGGGTTCTCGCCGTGCTCTTCGTGTGCTGCGTGATCGACGGCTTCTTCCCGCCGATCCCGAGCGAGTCGGTGGTCATCGCACTGACCAGCCTGGCGATCAGCCACGAGGCGCCCAACATCGTCTGGATCGCGATCGTGGCGGCCCTTGGTGCCTTCGTCGGCGACAACATCGCCTACCTGATCGGCACCAAGCTCCCGATCCACCGGTTCCGCGTCTTCCGCAGCCGCAGGGGGCGCAAGACGCTCGCCTGGGCCGAGCACGCCCTCGCCCGGCGGGGCGCGGTGTTCATCCTCGCCGCCCGGTACGTCCCGGTCGGCCGGGTGGCGGTGAACATGACTGCCGGGGCGGTGGGCTACCCCTACCGCCGGTTCATCCTGGTGGCCGGTATCGCAGCGGTGATGTGGTCGGCCTACTCCGTGCTGCTCGGCGTCAGCGCGGGAGCGTTCCTGCACGAGCACCCGATCATCGGCGTGCTGGTCGGCGTGGTGCTTGGGGTGGTCATCGGTTTCATCGTCGACTTCGCGGTGCGCAAGATCCTCAGCCGCAAGGGCATCACCCCGGAGGAGACCATGCACACCGACTACCCGATCGCCGGCCAGCCGGAGCAGCTCGAGCGCACCTCCTGACCGGCAACAGGCGCTGGCGGCTCAGGTCGCCGGCGTGAGCTCGGGGGCCAGGTGCTCCAGCGCGATCCGTTCGAACCGGTACGGATCCCGGCCCACCCAGGACGGGGTGTCCCACACCTTCGCGCTCGGCTCCTCGGTGGTGAACCTCGGCCACTCCATCCGACCCTCGTGCACGAACCGCACGATCGCCCCGTGCAGCTCCTCGGCGAGCGCGGCCGGCGGGTCCTCCCCGGCGATGCGGGCCACCCGGTCGGCCGCGAGCCGGTCCCACGCGAACGGCAGGTCCACGCAGTGCACCGAACGGTCGGTGACCGGTGAGCGCCACCGGAAGTCCCACAACCACGCCGGGCTCCCGGCCACCGCACGCGCCTGTGCCACGCGCACGGCCGGCATCCGGAACACCCGGTCGGTGACCGCCTGACCGAGCAGCTCGGCCGGGGAGAAGTCCGGGTAGGCCCGCGGGTAGGCGCGGGCAAGCACCGGCGGCACCCCCAGCCCCATCAGCACCGCCCCGGCCACCCCGGAGGCGAGGTATCGCTCCACCACCGCCGTGATCGGGTTGAACTCGTGGCTCGTGGTGCCCAGCAGCAGCGGGACATCGCCGCCCGCGCCGCCGGCGATCGCGCTCACCGGATCCTCGGGCAGCACGTCCTCGTCGATGACCGGTCCGAAGTCGGTGATCGGGTCACGCCCGCCCAGCACCTGGTGCAGGTCCCGGACCGCGGACAGCAGGTCTGCCCGGTCCCGGTCCCGTTCGGCCGCCACCACGGCTTCCCGCGGCACGTCCCGCCAGCCGGCGAGGGTGTGCTCCACCCCGACCGAGCGGGCCATCTCCGCGCCCACCCGGCGGGCACGGGCGAGCGGGATGTCCGGCAGCGGCCCGGAGTGGCACACCACCGAGCGGAACAGACCACGGGCCGCGGGGGAGACGAGCAGCGCCAGCGCCAGGCTGCCTCCGGCGCTCTGTCCCCCGACCGTCACCCGGGCGGGGTCCCCGCCGAAGGCGGTGATGTTCTGCGCCACCCACTCCAGTGCCGCGAGCGCGTCCCGCAGCGCCCGGTTCCCCGGTGCGTCGGGCACGTCGCCGTAGCCCTCGAACCCCAACCGGTAGGTGATCGCCACGGTGACCACACCGTGGCGGGCGAAGGAGTCGCCGTCGAACCATGCCCCGCCCGGGGAGCCGCCGACGAAACCGCCACCGTGGATCCACACGTACACCGGCAACCGGGCGCCCGGATCGAGAGCGGGGGTGAACACGTTCAGGTTGAGCACCTCATCACCGGCGACCACCGGCTCCGGGATCGAGTACGTCTCGGTGGTCGGGCCCAGGCTCGGCGTCGGACCGTTCACCAGCGCGTCGCGCACCCCCTCCCAGCCTGGGTGCGGGGCAGGAGCCTGCAGCCGCAGGTCGCCCACCGGGGCGGCCGCGTACGGGATGCCCCGGAACGCCATCGAGTGCTCCCGCACCAGCCCGCGCACCCGGCCCGTGCGGGTCTGTGCGACCACCGTCTCCCTCATCACCGTCGCCTCTCCGTGCCCACTGGGGCGCCTCGTTCAGATCTTACGGAGCAGGAAGTGGCTCAACCGGTGGTCGGCCTCCTTGCGCAGCACCAGGGTGGCCCGGCCACGGGTCGGCAGCACGTTCTCCACCAGGTTCGGTTCGTTGATCGTCGCCCAGATCTGGCTCGCCCGCTCGCGCGCCTGCGCGTCGTCCAAGGAGGCGTACCGGTGGAAGTAGGAGCGCTCGTCGGCGAACGCCGTCTGCCGCAGGTCCAGGAACCGGTCGATGTACCACTGCCGGATGTGCTCGGTGGCCGCGTCGATGTAGATGGAGAAGTCGAAGAAGTCGCTGACGGCCAGGGACGGCTCTCCCCGTGCGCTCACCCGGGCAGGGGCGAGCACGTTCAGCCCTTCCACGATCAGCACCTCCGGGGTGTGCACCTCGATCCTGCGGTCCGGCACGATGTCGTAGGTCAGGTGGGAGTACACCGGTGCGGTGGCCACCTGCGCCCCCGACTTCACCTGGGCGAGGAAGTCCAGCAGGGCGCGGCGGTCGTAGGACTCGGGGAACCCCTTGCGCTCCATCAGCCCGCGCCGTTCCAGCTCGGCGTTCGGCAGCAGGAACCCGTCGGTGGTGACCAGCTCCACCCGCGGGGTCTCCGGCCACCGACGCAGCATCTCCCGCAGCACCCGGGCAGCGGTGGACTTGCCGACGGCCACCGACCCGGCCACGCCGATCACGAACGGGGTGCGGTGCGCCCGCTCGGACAGGAACGTGGCGGTGGTGGCCCGCAACCGCTGCGAGGCCGCCACGTACAGCGTGAGCAGCCGGGACAGCGGCCGGTAGGCGGTATCCACCTCCGCCAGGTCGATCGGGTCGCCCAGCCCGCGCAGGTTCTCCACGTCCTCGGCGGTCAGCGGCAGCGGGGTGGAGGCCGACAGCCGGCTCCAGGCGTCCCGGTCGAACTCGATGAACGGGCTCGGTGCCGAGCCCAGCTCCGG
>CAZMDO010000336.1:0-3189 GCA_964564445.1 uncultured Ruaniaceae bacterium
CCACCGGCCGGGCTGTCCACCTCGAGCGTGCCGTCCACCGAGTCCACCCGGTCCCGCAGCCCGGCGAGCCCGCTGCCGGTGCCGTCCGGTCCGGGCGCCCCGATCGCCGCCCCGCCCACGCCGTCGTCACGCACCCGCAGCCACAGCCGGTCCGGGCGATCCTCGGCCAGCACGTACACCCCGCTGGCGCCGGAGTGCTTCACCGCGTTGGTGACCAGCTCGGCGATGCAGAAGTAGGCGATCGACTCGATCGAGGGGTCCGCCCGCAGGTCGTCGGGCAGGTCCACGGTCACCGGCAGCGAGCTGCGCGCGGCGAGGGTCTCCACCGCCACCGGCAGGCCCGCCTCCAGGGCCGGGGGCCGGATGCCGCGGGCCAGCTCCCGCAGCTCGGTCAGCGCATCCTTGGTGGCCTGGTGCGCACCGTCGAGGAGGTCGCGCGCCCCGTCCGGGTCGGTGGCCATCGCCTCCTTCGCCTCCCCGAGCTGCATCGCCAGGGCGACCAGGCGGGCCTGGGTGCCGTCGTGCAGGTCCCGCTCGATCCACCGGAGCTTGGCGTCCGCGTCGGCCACGGTCCGGCCCCGGGAGGTCTGCAACCTCGCCACCTGCAGGCTGGCCCGGGTGGGGCCCAGGAGCAGGGTGACCATCGCCGTCCACGCGGCGGCGCACCCCCGAGCCACCTGCGGCCAGAGGAACCAGAGCGCCAGCCCGACCACGGCGTAGCCAGCGATCCCGGCCGGGGTGTCGGTAGGGGTGCCGTCCCAGAGCACGGTGCCCCGGTGCCAGCTGCCGTCACCGGCCTGCTGCAACGGCAGGAACCGGTACCAGATCCCGTAGGTCAGGCACCCCAGCGCCACCACCGGCGCCACCAGCACCACCACGGTGCTCACGATCGCCAGCGGCAGCGCCACGACCAGGAACAGCACCGCCCGCCAGCCGGTGCCGTCGCCGATCGTCCGGGCCAGCCCGCGCCAGAAGCCCTGCCCCCGCTGCCGGGGTGGCGGCTCCGTGACCTCGGTGCCCAGCAGCCGGGCGTAGCCGCGGAACAGCCGGCCCCACCCGCGCGCCCCCACCACCAGCCAGCCCGGCAGGTACAAGCCGACGACCGTGGGCGCCAGCACCGTGGTGAGCACGACGCACACCAGCGCGTAGGCGAAACCGAACGGCGCCGTCAGCAGCATCAGCAGGTGGGTGCCGACATCCCGCCAGGCGCGCGAGCGCAGCGGCGCGGACCAGAAGGGCTGCGGCTCCCGGTGGCGCACGGACCTCGCGCGGAATGTGATGTCGGTCATAGTGGCGGTCGAGCTCATTCCCCTAGTCAACTGCCTGCACCGGTCCCCGGACCAGGAGGTTGACCCCCGCGGCCGGGTAGGGACGTCCCCCGCGAGGGGTGGCTGGCGGGGGAACGTGGGCGCGGGCTGTTTGCACCAGCCGATCGCGTGGTCCAAACTTGACCCAGGACGGTGTGCGTCGCCTGCCCCCTGCGTGGCGCACGCCGTCCGCCTCCGTCATCGGCCGGGTGGCCGGTGCGGCTCGGGTGGGCGCCGTCAAGCCCGCGGAGCTGCTGCGAAACGGCACCCGTCGGCGGGTCCAGCCGACTGATCCGGCCCCGACTGGTTAGCGTGGAAGGGTGAGGTCTTCCGTGCGCAATCCCTTCGCTGGCTCCGGCCGCCAGCGCGCTGCGGAGCCGGCCGGTGCCGAGCCTGCCGAGCGCAGCGCCGCCACGCCGCGTGAGCTGCAGGTCGAGGCCGCCGCCACCCGGTGGCGCACCCGGCTCGCCGACCTGGCCGGCAACAGTCCGCTGTGGGACATCTCCACGTTGGGCGATGCGATCGTCGAGCTCACCGCCGCCCACCCCTCCGGTATCGCCCAGCTCTACGCCGGCCGCTCCACCCCGCTGAGCAACCTGGTGCGGGAAGGGTCCGCCCTCACCCACGCCCGCCGCCGGGCCCGCGTGGTGCTCGCCCGCACCGACGAGCTCGCCCAGCGCTTCGGCGTGGCACCCACGTACGTGGCCATGGGCGTGGCCACCTGGCACAGCGACGGCGTAGCCCACCCGGCCGAGGAAGGCTCCGCCGGCGTAGCCGGCGAGGCGGAGGAGGAGGTGGGCACCACCCCCGCGCTGGCCGACCCGAACGAGCCGCCGGTCCCGGCCGCCCCCGCCGTGGTGCACGCTCCGGTGCTGCTGCGCCCGGTGCGCCTGGGGGTGCACGGGCCCGAGGCGGAGATCGACCTGGAGCTGGACCCCGCCGTCGAGATCAACAGCCTGCTGGTGCGCGAGCTGCGCGCCCGAGGGGTGGACGTGGACGCCGCGGCGATCGCCCGGTCCACGATGGTCGAGCACGGCTTCACCCCGCGGCCGGCGCTGGAGGCGATCGCCGAGCTGGGCGAGGTGCTGCCCGGGTTCAGCCTGGAGCCGCGGATCGTGCTCGGCGCGTTCGTGCACCCCGGGCAGGCGCTCGCCGAGGACCTGCACGACCACGAGCGCGACCTGGCCACCCACGACGTGGTCGCCGCCCTGGCCGGGGTGAGTGCCGCCCGCACCGCGGTGGCCACCGACCTGCCGGCCGCCAAGCCCACCGACCGGGACCCGGACGCCGAACGCGGGGTGGGCGACCTGGACCCGGCCCAGCAGGACATCCTGGACGCGCTGACCACCGGCACCCACCTGCTCATCGACTCCCCGCCCGGCACCGACGCGGCCGGGACGGTGGCCGCGATCGTGGCGCAGGCGGCGGCCGAGGGGCGGCGGGTGCTGTACGTGCCGGGCACCCGGCGGGCCGGCCAGGCACTGGTGGACGCGCTGCGCCGGGTGGGCCTGGGCGACCTGGCCCTGGACCTGAGCAACGACCCGCGCTGGACCAGCACCGCCGCCGGGCACCTGGTGGAGGGTCTGAACCCGCCCGAACCCGCGGTGGACACCGAGGAGCGTGCCGCCGACCGGGAGGCGCTCCGGGCGGCCCGCCGCGACCTGCGCGAGCACCTGGATGCGCTGCACACCCCGCGCAAGCCGTGGGACGCCTCCGCCTATGACGCATTGCAGGCGCTCGCCGAGCTGACCTCCACCCGGCCCGGACCGCGCACCCAGGTGCGGGTGCCCACCGAGGCGGTGCGCTCGATGGACGGCGAGGCGCGCCAGCAGGCCCGGGAGCAGCTCGCCCGCGCCGCGGCGCTGGGGGCGTTCCGGCTGCG
>CAZMDO010000337.1:0-3182 GCA_964564445.1 uncultured Ruaniaceae bacterium
GGCTGACCGCTGGGCACCGCCCCGGTGAGCGAATGCCGTGACGGCCCCGCCGCAGCAGAGCGCTGAGCGGCAGGGGCGTCAGCGGCGGTGCCGCGGCGCCGGCGGCGGGGGCACGTGCTTGCCGAGCACGATGTCCGCAGCTGCCACCGCCACCGGGCCGCGGCGGGTGCTCACCTCCACACCGTCGCCGTCCACCCGGGTCAGCTCACCGAGGGCGTCGGAGTAGCCCCCCTCGACCCGGTAGCGCACCACCACTCGCTCCCCGACGCGCCACTCGTGCCAGAACTCGGCCGCCATCGGCTGGCCTCCCTCCTCCTCGTCGACCAGGTTCCAGTCTCGCCCATCGAACGGTGCCGGCACACCACCGTGCCCCGGGTGCCCCGCCTGGTAGGCATGCGTGATACTAGGAACAGGATCTCGGGCTCGCCGCCCGCTCCGCCACTGACGAAGGGACCACAGTGACGTACGTGATCGCGCAGCCGTGCGTGGATGTCAAGGACAAGGCCTGCATCGACGAGTGCCCGGTCGACTGCATCTACGAGGGCCACCGGTCGTTGTACATCCACCCCGACGAGTGCGTGGACTGCGGCGCCTGCGAACCGGTCTGCCCGGTGGAGGCCATCTACTACGAGGACGACGTGCCCGAGCAGTGGGCCGAGTACTACGAGGCGAACGTCAACTTCTTCGACGACATCGGCTCCCCGGGCGGGGCCGCGAAGCTCGGGCTCATCCCCAAGGACCACCCGATCGTCGCGGCACTGCCGCCGCAGGCCGGCTGACGGTGGGCTTCGCACCCTTCGACGAGTCCTACCCCTGGGACCGGCTCGCCCCCTACGCCGAGCGCGCCCGCGCCCATCCCGGCGGCCTGGTGGACCTGTCCATCGGCACCCCGGTGGACCCGACACCGGCGGTGGTGCAGCAGTCGCTGCAGGCCGCCGCGGACGCGCACGGCTACCCGACCGCGCACGGCACGCCCGAGCTCCGGGCGGCGATCAGCGACTGGTTCGCCCGCCGCCGCGGCGTGCCCGGCCTCGACCCCGAGGCGGTGCTGCCGACCGTGGGCAGCAAGGAGCTGGTCGGGCTGCTGCCCTCGCTGCTCGGCCTGGGGGCCGGTGACGTGGTCGTCGCCCCCGAGGTCGCCTACCCCACCTATGACGTCGGCGCACGCCTGGCGGGGGCGCAGGTGCGCCGTGCCGACGACGTCGCCTCCTGGGCCGGAGATGAGGCCGTCGCCCTGGTCTGGGTGAACTCCCCGTCGAACCCCACCGGTGCGGTGCACTCCGCCGCGCACCTGCGCGAGGTGGTCGCCGCGGCGCGCAGCGTGGGCGCTGTGGTCGCCTCCGACGAATGCTATGCCGAGCTGGCCTGGGCCCGCCCGTGGATGGACGAGGGGGTGCCGTGCCTGCTCTCCGAGGAGGTCAGCGGTGGGGACCACACCGGCCTGCTCAGCCTGTACTCGCTGTCCAAGCAGTCCAACCTGGCCGGCTACCGGGCCGCGTTCGCCGCCGGCGACCCGGACCTGGTCGGCCGGCTGCTGCTGCTGCGCCGGCACCTGGGCCTGATGGTGCCCGCACCGGTGCAGGCGGCCACCATCGCCGCCCTCGGCGACGAGGAGCACGTGCGCGCCCAGCGTGAGATCTACCACACCCGACGCGAGCGGCTGGTGAGCGCACTGACCAGGGCGGGCTACGCCGTCGACCACTCCGAGGCGGGCCTGTACCTGTGGACCCGGCCGGCGGAGGGCAGGAAGACCTGCTGGGAGATGGTCTCCGACTTCGCCGATCGGGGGATTCTCGTGGGCCCGGGCGCCTTCTACGGTCCCTCGGCGGCCGATCACGTGCGGATCGCGCTGACCGCCACCGACGAGCGGATCGAGGCCGCCACGCAGCGCCTCTAGCCCAGGTCGTCCTGCCCACCGGGGACTCCGGGCCCCGCGGAGCAGGACGACCAAAGGGTGGATCGGGATTTTCCGATTTGTGCACCGGGCAGTTATGTTGTGTGAAGAAGTGATGGAGTCGGGCGTCATCCGCTTGGCCCCAGGGAAGTCCTGTTCAGACCCGAGGAAGGGACGACATGTCCGACGCCGCGCTCACCCCCGCCACGTTCACGGTGGACGATCACCAGCTCGAGCTTGCGCGAGTCCCTGCGGTGGAGGGCAATGACGGCGTCGACATCTCCCAGCTGCTGAAGCAGACCGGGCTGGTCACCCTCGACTCCGGCTTCGTGAACACCGCCAGCTGCGAGTCGAAGATCACCTACATCGACGGCGCCGCCGGCATCCTGCGCTACCGCGGGTACCCGATCGAGCAGCTCGCGGAGAAGTCCTCCTTCCTCGAGGTCGCCTACCTGCTGATCAAGGGGGAGCTGCCCACCGCCGAGGAGCTGTCCGCGTTCACCGAGCGGATCGAGCGGCACACCCACCTGCACGACAACTTCAAGGCCCTGATCGGCGCCTTCCCGGCCACCGCGCACCCGATGGCGGTGCTCACCTCCGCGGTCTCGGCGATCCCCGGCTACTACCCGGAGAGCACCGACCCGTTCGACGAGGACGCCGTGGCGCTGGCCACCGCGCTGCTGCTGGCCAAGCTGCCCACGATCACCGCCTACGCCTTCCGCCACTCCCGCGGGCAGGAGATGATCGGCCCGGACCAGTCGCTGGGCTACGTGCCGGACTTCCTCCGGATGAGCTTCGCCAACGGTGGCGACTACGAGGTGGACCCCGAGCTGGTCAGCGCGCTGAACCTGCTGCTCATCCTGCACGCCGACCACGAGCAGAACTGCTCCGCCTCCACGGTGCGGATCGTCGGCTCGGCGCACGCGAACATCTACGCCTCGGTGGCCGCCGGCATCGGTGCGCTCTCCGGCCCGCTGCACGGCGGCGCGAACGAGGCCGTGCTGGCGATGCTGAACGCGATCCACTCCAGCGACGACGACGTGGACACGTTCATGAACCGGGTGAAGAAGAAGGAGAAGGGTGTCCGCCTGATGGGCTTCGGCCACCGGGTGTACAAGAACTACGACCCGCGCGCCGCCATCGTGAAGAAGGTCGCCGACACCGTGCTGAACAAGCTCGGCAAGCGCGACGACCTGCTCGACATCGCCATGCGCCTGGAGGAGATCGCCCTCTCCGACGACTACTTCATCGAGCGCAAGCTCTACCCGAACGTCGACTTCTACACCGG
>CAZMDO010000338.1:0-3177 GCA_964564445.1 uncultured Ruaniaceae bacterium
AGCCGGTCGGCTCGACCATCCTGCTGCTGTGCGCGGGCCTGTGGGGCCTGACCGGTGGCTACCTGGCCCTGGTCAGCCGGCGGATCGACGCCCGGCCGGAGGACGACCCGGTGGCCGAGGTCGCCGACGGCGCCGGCGAGTACGGGATGTTCTCCCCGTGGAGCTGGTGGCCGCTGGTGATCGCCGCGGGCGTGACGTTCGCGTTCCTCGGCGCTGCCGCCGGCTGGTGGCTCACCGGCATCGGGTTCCTCATCGGCCTCGGTGGTCTGGTCGGCCACGTGCTCGAGTACAACCGCGGCCCGCACGCGCACTGAGCCACCCCGACGCCCCTCAGGCGGCCTGACGCCGCTGAGCCGCCCTGACGGCCCACGCCGCCTGACGCTCCAGGCGGCCTGACAGGTCAGGCGGCTGCCTCCTCGGCGGCGACGTAGGAACGCTCCCTGGCCCGGCTGCTCCGCACGGAGCGCCACGGCCAGGGAGCGCTGCTGTGTGCGGACCCGAGCCGGACGTGGCGCCGCCGGCTCCCACCAGGACAGCTCCTCGCTGCAGCACCCTACCGCGACGGTGTTGGCTACGGAGCCGGCCACGGCGTGCCCTGGGCGCCGTGCCCGCCCGCTGGGCCGGCGTCGTCCCCAGGCGAGACCAGCGCCCGGTGCCGGCACCGGACCACACCCAGGTGCCGCCGTCGGGCATGGGCGTGAAGACGACCGCGACGCCGCCACCTCCCAGGACGCACCACGGCCCCCGGACCGGGTGCACCGGTGCGGGGGCCGTGGGGAGGGCAGGCCACGAGAGCGCGGCTGCCCCGTGTGCCTGGAGCGGCCGCTCAGAGGGTGCTCTGCGCGCGGGCCTTCTCGAAGCGGGCAGCGACGTCCTGCCAGTTCGCGATGTTCCAGAACGCCTTCACGTAGTCAGCCTTGACGTTCAGGTAGTCCAGGTAGAAGGCGTGCTCCCACATGTCCAGCATGAGCAACGGGGTGATTGACACCGGCACGTTGGACTGCTGGTCGAAGAGCTGGAAGATCGCCAGTCGCTGGCCGAGGCTGTCCCAGCCGAGCACGGACCAGCCGGAGCCCTGGATACCCGTGGCGTTGGCCGCGAAGTGCGCCTGGAAGGCCTCGAACGAGCCGAAGTACTCCTTGATGGCCGCAGCGAGCTCACCATCCGGCTGGCCACCGCCGTCGGGGGAGAGGTTGTTCCAGAACACGGTGTGGTTGATGTGCCCGCCGAGGTTGAACGCGAGGTTCTTCTCGTGCAGGTTCACCGCGGCCAGGTCACCGCTCTCCCGTGCGGCCTCGAGCTTCTCCAACGCGGTGTTCGCACCGGTGACATACGCCTGGTGGTGCTTGTCGTGGTGGAGCTGCATGATCTTGCCGGAGATGTGCGGCTCGAGCGCCGCGTAGTCGTACGGCAGGTCAGGAAGCGTGTACTGCGCCATCGGGTTCCTCCCATTCGTCGTGGCCTTGCAGCTGCACGGCTGCACGAGCCGTGCTCACCGGTGCGGATCCAAGGTGGAGGCACACCGGAGGGTTTGAAGACACCCCAACCATAGGCACGTTCGGCTCGGATCCGCTCAGTGCGTCCGCGCCTCGATCTGCTCGTCGGAGTCACCGGCCTCGATCTGCCCGTGCCCGTTGCCGCTCAGCTCGTCGTGCTCACCGTGCGACTGCGCGGCTGCCAGCTCGGCCGGGGTCACCGGCTCGATCCGGTCCTCGTAGAAGAACTGCGAGAGCTTCTGCCAGCGCCGGTCCTTCTTGTACCCCGGGCGGGCGACGCCGTTGGCGTCCTCCGGCGGGTCGATCTGCAGCGGCTCGGGGGAGTCGTGGCTGACCAGCACCCACCGCTCGTACTCGTTCAGCGGGTGGTGCACCTCGATGAACTCACCGGAGGCGAACCGGACCACACGACCGGTCTCGTGCCCGTGCAGGGCGAGCTCGCGGTCCTTGCGCTGCAGGCCGAAGCAGATGCGCTTGGTGACCTGGAAGGTGACCACCGGCAGCACGAAGAACAGGATCCGGAAGATCCAGGTGATCAGGTTCAGCGACATGTTGAAGTGCGTCGCGATGAGGTCGTTGGACCCCGCGCAGATGAGCACGAACCAGATGGACAGGAACGCTGCACCGAGGGCGGTACGGGTGGCCGCGTTGCGGGGGCGGTCGAGCAGGTGGTGCTCACCGGTGTCCTTGGTGACCGCCCGTTCGATGAACGGGTACAGCGCCAGGAAGGTGAACAGCAGACCGGGGACCACCACACCGGGGATGAGGATGTTCAACGACAGCGTGAAGCCGCCGATCACGAGCTCCAGCCCCGGCATCAGACGCAGTGCACCCTCGAGGAAGAGCATGTACCAGTCCGGCTGCGCACCGGCGGAGACCACCGAGGGGTCGTACGGTCCGTAGTTCCACACCGCGTTGATGGTCATCGTGGCGCCCATCAGGGCAATCACGCCGAAGACGATGAAGAAGAACCCGCCCGCCTTCGCGGTGTAGATCGGGAACAGCGGGAAGCCGACCACGTTCTTCTGCGTGCGGCCCGGCCCCGGGTACTGGGTGTGCTTGTGCCACACGATCAGGAACAGGTGCAGCGCCACCAGCGCGAGGATCAGCCCAGGCACCAGCAGGATGTGCACGGTGAACAACCGCGGGATGATGTCGGTGCCCGGGAACTCCCCGCCGAACAGCGCGAAGCTCACGTAGGAGCCGATGATCGGGATGGCCATCGCCACACCGTCGGCGATGCGCAGGCCGTTGCCGGAGAGCACGTCGTCCGGCAGCGAGTAGCCGGAGAATCCGGCGAGCAGACCCATGATCAGCAGCGTGAAGCCGACCAGCCAGTTCAGCTCACGCGGACGCCGGAACGCACCGGTGAAGAAGATGCGCAACATGTGCACCACCATGGCGCCGACGAACAGCAGCGCCGCCCAGTGGTGGATCTGGCGCATCAGCAGCCCGCCGCGCACATGGAAGGACATGTGGATGGTGGAGGCGTACGCCTCGGACATCTCCACTCCCTGCATGGTCACCGGCAGCGCATCGACCGGGTAGTGCGTCTCGGCCATGCTCGGCACGAAGAACATCGTCAGGAACGTGCCGGAGATCAGCAGCACGATGAAGCTGTACAGCGCGATCTCGCCGAGCAGGAAGGACCAGTGGTCCGGGAAGATCTTCCGCGCGAACT
>CAZMDO010000339.1:0-3176 GCA_964564445.1 uncultured Ruaniaceae bacterium
GCCTACGGGGACGCGAACGCCATCGTGATGGAGATGGCCGACGAGGTGCTCCCGGTGGTGCAGGACACCCCCGTGCTGGCCGGGGTGAACGGCACCGACCCGTTCCGGGTGATGGGCCGCTTCCTCGACCAGGTGAAGGAGGCCGGGTTCGCCGGGGTGCAGAACTTCCCTACCGTCGGCCTCATCGACGGGGTGTTCCGAGCGAACCTGGAGGAGACCGGGATGGGTTACGGCCTGGAGGTGGACATGGTCCGGGCCGCACACGAGCGCGACCTGCTCACCACCCCGTACGTGTTCGATCCCGACCAGGCGCGTGCGATGGCCGAGGCCGGGGCGGACGTGCTCGTGCCGCACATGGGGCTGACCACGAAGGGCTCCATCGGCGCCAGCACCGCGCTCACCCTGGACGAGAGTGTGGAGCGCGTGCAGGCCATGGCCGATGCCGCGGTGGAGGTCAACCCCGACGTCCTCGTGCTCTGCCACGGCGGGCCGATCGCCGAACCGGACGACGCGCAGTACGTGCTGCAGCGCACCGAGGGTGTGGTCGGGTTCTTCGGCGCCAGCTCGATCGAGCGGCTGCCCACCGAGGTCGCCATCCGCGAGCAGACGCAAGCGTTCAAGTCCGTCACCTTCGGCGAGTAGGAGCAGACGATGAGCACGCACAGCACGCAGCAGGACCTGCCCACCGAGACCTTCACCTGGGGGTCGATCAAGTGGGGCGTGACCGCCGGGCGGCTCCCCGGTGCCCCGATCACCGTCGGTGAGGTGGTGATCAACCCGACGAAGGGGCACGACGTGCACACCCACCCCGAGTCCGACGAGGTGCTGCACGTGATCGAGGGCGAAGGGGTGCAGACCGTCGGGGACTCCGGGGAGTTCCGGGTGTCGGCCGGGGACAGCATCTACATCCCGCGCGGCACCGAGCACTCCACGTTCAACACCGGGTGGCGTCAGCTGCGGTTGATCGCCATCTACAGCCCCGGCGGGGCGGAGGAGGCGCTGCAGGGTGCGCCGGACTACCGCGTGCTCCCGGCGGGGCAGGCACCGGTGTGGGAGCGGGCTGACTGAGCGGATCCTGCGGAGGGAGCGGCTCGCCTCGTTGGGCTAGCATCGATCGGGCGGGTCGACCGAGGGGGCCGAAGGCAGTGCGATATGGACGCGACAGGGCCAGGTTCCGTGCGGGATGCGGTGTGTGGCGCAGGATGAGACGACGGCGGGCGACCCGGGCCGAACGCGCCGCAACAGCCGCTGTGGCCGAGGGGTTCTCCCCGTACACCGCTGCACTGGGGATGGCCGAGAACGACCCAGCGGTGCAGCGCGTGATCGGACTCTTCGGCGGGGAGCCGGTGGTCAGCGAGTTCCGGGTCGGCGTCCCGGTGCACCACGACCGGCACCTGTGCTTCGCCGGCGGCGGAGAGATCCTGCTCCGTGATGGAGTCGTGCGTGCCGTCTTCTTCCATCTGCGGCCCACCGACACCGCACCTGGTGGGTTCCAGGACCTGGGGGCGGTGATCCCGGGACTGGGGACGCGCGCCACCCAGGAGCAGGTCGAGACGGCGATGGGCGAGCCGATGGCGTTCACCTGGACCCCGACCGGTGCGCGGTACACCGTCGGCACCGGGGTCGTTGCGGTGCGCTATCGCGCCGAGGCGGCCACCGGCGAGCGGTACCTGGAGCAGGTCCGGATCAGTGCCGAGGGCGTCACGGTGCGTTGGGTGCCTGCGCACGAGCGATGTGGGACCTGTGCCGACCTGCTCGTCCGCGAAGGTGCGCCCGGGTCGAGCCGGCTGGATGTGCCGGCGACGGCGTCGGCACTCGCGCGCGGGGTGGAGACGGGCAAGCTCGCGCCGGTGCGCGGCTGGGTGCGACCAGCGGATCTGCATCCACTGCTCGTCTCCGGTCTGATGGAGCGGGTGGTGGTCCGCGTGCGGTGCAAGACCTGCGGATTCGTGCTCGGGTTGGGGATCGAACCGTCAGGGGTACCGACGTTCGAGTACCTCTCCCCGGCCCTGGCGGAGAAGCACGATCCGATGCCGATCCCACCGGTGGAGCTGTGGGCGGGACCCGAACGGGTCGCGCGGGAGCGGGAGGGGCTGCGGGTGATCGACCACGGCCCCTCGGCATGGTTCCTGCTCCAGGACGGGGACGATCTGCATCTGGAGGCGCGCTATTCCTATAGCGGTCTGATCGACGACTCCGCCCTGATCACGCTCGACGCCGATGAACAGAGGCTGTATCGCGACCGCGGTTCCGCCTTCATCGCGGAGCTGCAGCAGGAGATCCACGAGAGCGGTCCGTTCCAGGCGTCCTCACGCTACTTTCGCCGGGACCAGTACCGCGGCCCCGACCGTCGGGCGCTCCGCGCAGCCGTGAGCGAGGCCATCGGCATCTGGCGGCAGGACGAGCTCTGGCGGAGCCGGACCGGCGGATCGGTGGCACCGGGCTGAGGCGTGCACGCTCGTCAGCACCGGTGTGATGAACCGCCGGGGGCGTTCGGGGCGCTCCGGCCGGGGAGGTCTACCGCGCCATGTGGCAAGATCCCGAACGGAGTCTGTCAGGCCTACCACGAGGAGGGTGGATGACCCGCATCGCGCCGATCCGCTACTACCAAGGTCGTGTTGCCTATCCGAGCAAGGAGCAGATGCACCGGGCCGAGTCATGGCTCGACCTCGACTTCGGTGCCGGGAACTGGCCCACTGAGGATGTCGACTGCACCCATCTGCAGCGCATCAAGGTGAGGGGCCCGGGGGCGCAGATCCGTAGCCTCGACGAACAGACGCTGCAGCGGTTCTTCGACGCGGTGGGGTACAAGCGCGGATTCCGTGTTCTCACCCACGAGACGGACACTGACTCGGTCCGCGGCGAGGTGACGATCGTCCACACCATCGTCTACGTCATCGAGTCGCGGCCGACCACGGGCTACGTGAAGCTGACGCTGAAGTCGGAGCTGCCGAAGTCCGATCCGCGTTCTCCAGAGGAGAGGGCCAAAGCCGATGCGCAGTTCAGAGCCGGGCTCGACGATCTGCGCGAGACCATGCTGAGGTCCTCGGGCCGGGACTGACCCCCGGGTCACGGGAGCGGAACACTAGAAAGCCCCCGGGAGCGGTTCCCGAGGGCTCTCTCTGGTGGCTCCGACCGGCGTCGATCCGGTGACCTTTCGATTTTCAGTCGAACGC
>CAZMDO010000340.1:0-3173 GCA_964564445.1 uncultured Ruaniaceae bacterium
CTCAGCGACCTTCTTGCTCGGCTGCACCCGCGGCGGCTCGCCCGGCATCTTTGGGTATTCCGGCGGGAACGGCAGCTCGCCGAGGCCCCGGTCCAGGTCCGCCTGCCACATCTCCAGTGCCGGCTCCAGGTGGCCGACGGCGTCGTCGATCCCCGCCCAGGCGTCGCCGCGGGCGGTGAGCAGGTCGGGCACGGTGCGCACGGTGAAGTCGCTCATCCTCAGCCCGTCCAGGTCCTCCCAGCGCACCGGCATCGACACCGGCGCCCCGTCCAGCGGCCGGGGGGAGTAGGCGGAGGCGATCGTGCGGTCCCGGTTCGCCTGGTTGAAGTCGACGAAGATCTTCTCCCCGCGTTCCTCCTTCCACCAGGCGGTGGTGACCAGGTCGGGCAGGCGCCGCTCGAGCTCGCGGGCGATCGCGATCACCCCGTGCCGCACGTGGAGGAACTCGAAGTCCGGGGCGATCCTGGCGTACACGTGCAGGCCGCGGCTGCCGCTGGTCTTCACCCACGGGGTCAGGTGCAGCTCGCGGAGCAGGTCGGCCAGGGCGCGGGCGGCCTCGACGATGTCGCCGAACGTCCGCCCGGGCTGGGGGTCCAGGTCGATGCGCAGCTCGTCCGGGTTGTCGGTGTTCGCCGTGCGGACCGGCCAGGGGTGGAAGGTGATCGTGTTCATCTGCACCGCCCACACGGCGGTGGCGGCCTCGTCGATCACCAGCTGGGGGTGCGTGCGCCCCGACGGGTAGGTGCACATCACCGTGCGGGACCACTCCGGTGCGCCGCGTGGCGGGTTCTTGGAGAAGAACTCCTCCCCGTCCACCCCACCGGGGAACCGTTGCAGGGTGACCGGCCGGTCACCCAGGGCGCGCAGCAGGGCCGGGCCCACCGCCGCGGTGTAGCTCGCCAGGTCCCACTTGGTGATCCCCGGCCACATCTCGCGGTCCGGGGAGGAGATGCGCACCTGCCGGACGCCGTGCGGGCCGTCGACGTCCAGGACCTTCGCGGAGGAAGCCATGCGCGCCACCCTATGGCCCGGTGCTGCCCGGCGGAAGAGCGCGGTGCGCGTGGTGCGTGTGGTGCGCGTGGTGCGCGTGGTGCCGGGGCGCGGTGGGGCGGCCCGGGCGGTGCCGGCAGCACCTGCCGCTGTGGCGCTACCGTGTGCGGATGGAGATCCGCGAGCTCGGCCGTGACGACTGCCACCTGGCGTACCCGGCGATGCAGGCCCTGCGCACCCACCTGCGCGACGAGCAGGAGTTCGTCACCCGGGTGCGGGCGCAGCTGCAGCGCGGCTACCGGCTGGTCGGCGTGTTCGACCCGGCCGAGCCGGAGGCGCTCTCGGTGGCCGGGTTCCACCTCGGGGAGAACCTGGCCTGGGGTGTGCACTGCTACCTGGAGGACCTCAGCACCCTGCCGCGGGCGCGCGGGCGCGGAGCCGCCACGATGCTGCTGGACTGGCTCACCGAGGAAGCGGCACAGAACGGCGCCACCGCGATCCACCTGGAGTCCGGGGTGCAGCCCGAACGCCAGGACGCGCACCGGCTCTACTTCGCCACCGGGATGCGGATCAGCTCCTACCACTTCAGCACGCGGCTCTCCGGCGCCTGACCGGCCCCCCGTGAGCCGGCCGGTCCTCCCGGGAGCACCGCTCGGGGACGTCGATGCGTGGCCGGTGCGGCGGCAGCGTCTGGCCAGCCCGGAGCGGGCCGTCGCCGGCGGACCGGTCAGGAACGGCCCGTGGCGTCGTCCTGGTGGCGCGCGTGCTCCTCGAGCTCCAGGGCGATGAAGCTGTCGATCATCGCGGTCCACACGCTGGTGACCACCGGTCGGGCCAGTCCCTGGGCGTCGGCGAGGGCGCCGAGACGTTCCATCATCGCGGCACGCCGGTCCTCGGCACGCACCGCGGCGGCGTCGGACTTGAACTGTGCCGCTTCGAGCACCAGGGGCTGACGCTGGGCCAGCAAGGTGATGATCTGGGCGTCGATGGCGTCGATCTGGCTGCGGATCTGTTCCAGTGACATGCGGGGAGCCTAGCCGGGGGAGCAGGGGCTCTCACAGCCACGCCTGCTCCAGGCACACGGCGTGTCCGGGAGAGACCCTAGCCGGCAGGCTCTGCCCGTCGCTCACCCGCCCGTGCCCGCGCCAGCAGCACGTACAGCTGGCAGCCGATGCAGTAGCCGAACGCCGCGTTCAGGAAGGCGGCGAGGAAGGCGACCCCGGCCGCGACCGGCACCGCCTGGGTCACCCCGAGCAGCCCCAGCACCAGTCCGGCGCCGGTGACCAGGAAACCGACCAGCTGCGCGAACCGAGGTGCCGCAGGATCCTCCAGGTCCCCGGGCGGAGCGAGCCGGGGGCGCACCGCCACCCGGAACAGCCAGCCGAGCGGATGCCGGCGCACCCCGGCGGCCGCGGCCCAGGCGAACGTGGCCACCGCCACGGCGAGCAGCACAGTGGCCGCCAGCGAGGTCCCGGCCACACCGAGGAACACCACGGCGAGCAGCAGCACGGACATCACGGCGGCGGTGAACCGCGGACCACGCGGGTCGATCCCGGGCGTGGACCCTGCGGTGGCGGGAGTCTCAGGCAGTGACGGCATCGGCGGCCTCCAGCGTCTCGGACAGCTTCTCGGGCAGCTCGCTCTTCCGCGGTGCACCGGTGATGCGGCCCCGCTCGGTGCCGTCGCCGTCGAAGATGATCGTGGTCGGGGTGGACAGCAGCCGCAGCTCGCCGGCCAGCTCCGGGTGGTCGGTGAGGCTGATCTCGGCGTGCACCACTCCCGCGTGGTCTGCCGCGAACTGGCTCAGCACCCGGCGGGCCGGTCCGCAGCTGCTGCACAGGTCGGAGGAGAGCTGCACCAGGGTGGCGCGCTCGCCCGGAGCGGGTGCGGACCCCGCCGCGCGCCCACCGTCGGCCGAGGTGTCCGGTCCGGCGTGCGCCAGCAGCCGGAGCAGGTCCGAGGGTGCGGCCGCCGAGCGTCGCACCCGTCCGGTCCGCGACTGCCACAGCCAGCCTGCCCCGAGGGCGAGCGCGACCAGGGCGAGGGTCACGGCCAGGGCGGGGAGCAGGTCCATGACCGGGAGCCTACGCATCCCGGGCGGGCCGGGTGCGGCAGGCCCGGTGGTGCTCACCAGCTGAGACGCCGAACGCGCGACGGTGAGCTTCGCCGTCGCGCGTTCGACG
>CAZMDO010000341.1:0-3154 GCA_964564445.1 uncultured Ruaniaceae bacterium
TGGCCATGGAGATGGTCCGCGACATCGACAAGGACACGGTCGACTTCGGGGACAACTACGACGGCCGCACCCAGGAACCGAAGGTGCTGCCCTCCCGGTTCCCGAACCTGCTGGTGAACGGTTCCTCCGGGATCGCGGTGGGGATGGCCACCAACATCCCCTCCCACAACCTGCGCGAGGTGGCCGCCGGTGTGCACTGGCTGCTGGAGCACCCGGACGCCTCCGCCGAGGAGCTGCTCGGTGCGCTGCTGCAGCGGATCAAGGGTCCGGACTTCCCCACCGGTGCGCAGATCCTCGGCATCAAGGGGATCGAACAGGCCTACCGCACCGGCCGCGGGTCGATCACCATGCGCGCCGTGGTGGAGGTCGAGGAGATCCAGAACCGCACCTGCCTGGTGGTCAGCGAGCTGCCCTACCAGGTGAACCCGGACAACCTGGCGGCGAAGATCGCCGAGCTGGTCCGGGACGGGCGGATCCAGGGCATCGCCGACATCCGCGACGAGACCTCCGGCCGCGCCGGCCAGCGGCTGGTGATCGTGCTCAAGCGCGACGCGGTGGCCAAGGTGGTGCTGAACAACCTCTACAAGCACACCCAGCTGCAGGACACCTTCGGTGCGAACATGCTCGCCCTGGTGGACGGTGTGCCCCGCACCCTCAGCCTGGACGCGTTCATCCGGCACTGGGTGTCCCACCAGATCGAGGTGGTGGTACGCCGCACCCAGTGGCTGCTGAAGCAGGCCGAGGACCGCATCCACATCCTGCGCGGGCTGATCAAGGCGCTGGACGCCCTGGACGAGGTGATCGCGCTGATCCGCCGGTCCCCGACCGTGGAGGACGCCCGGCGCGGCCTGATGGAGCTGCTGGAGATCGACGAGATCCAGGCGAACGCCATCCTGGAGATGCAGCTGCGCCGGCTGGCTGCCCTGGAACGGCAGAAGATCCTGGACCAGTTCGAGGCTCTCGAGGCGGAGATCGCCGACTACAAGGACATCCTCGGCTCCCCGGAGCGGCAGCGCACCATCGTGGGCGACGAGCTCACCCAGATCGTGGATAAGTACGGTGACGAGCGCCGCACCACGATCCTGCCCTACGACGGCGACATGTCCATCGAGGACCTCATCCCCGAAGAGGACGTGGTGGTCACCATCACCCGCGGCGGGTATGCCAAGCGCACCCGCACGGACAACTACCGCGCCCAGCACCGCGGCGGCAAGGGCGTGCGTGGCGCGCAGCTGCGCGGGGACGACATCGTGGACCAGTTCTTCGTCACGACGACGCACCACTGGTTGCTGTTCTTCACGAACCTGGGCCGGGTGTACCGGGCCAAGGCGTACGAGCTGCCCGAGGGCGGCCGGGACGCCAAGGGCCAGCACGTGGCGAACCTGCTGGCGTTCCAGCCGGAGGAGCACATCGCCCAGGTGCTCGCCATCCGGGACTATGAGCAGGCCGACTACCTGGTGCTGGCCACCAAGTCGGGTCTGGTGAAGAAGACCCGGCTGACCGAGTACGACTCCAGCCGCACCGGCGGGGTGATCGCGATCAACCTGCGGGAGAGCGCCGACGGTGCGGTGGACGAGCTGGTCGCCGCCCGGGTGGTGAACGCCGACGACGACCTGCTGCTGGTCTCCCGCAAGGGCCAGTCGCTGCGGTTCACCGCGACCGACGAGGCGCTGCGGCCGATGGGCCGGGCCACCTCCGGGGTGACCGGGATGAAGTTCCGCGACGACGACTCGCTGCTGGCGATGACCAGGGTGCGGGACGACTCGGACCTGTTCGTGGTCACCGAGGGCGGGTTCGGCAAGCGCACCCGGGTCTCGGAGTACCGGGTGCAGGGCCGTGGCGGGCTCGGTATCAAGGTGGCGAACCTGGTGGAGGCGCGCGGGGACCTGGTCGGGGCGCTGATCACCGACGCCGACGACGAGGTGCTGGTGATCATGGAGAAGGGCAAGATCGTGCGCACCCCGGTCAGCGAGGTGAACCTCACCGGCCGCACCACCCAGGGTGTGACGTTCGCCAAGCCGGACAAGGGCGACCGCATCATCGCGATCACCAGGAACCTGGAGTCTGTGGCCGAAGCGGAGGTGGAGGCCGCCGACGAGGAGGCGGGTGCTGATGGGGCCGACGCCCCCGTGGAGGGTGCCAGCACCGAGGCTGATGGCGTACCGTCGTCCGCAGCATCGGCGGAAGGCGAGGACGAGAACCGATGAGCGAACCCACGCAGAAGACCGGCAGCACCCCGGTGCGCACCTCGGCACGGAACCTGCCGACGGGCCAGCGGCCGGCGTCCATCCCGCCGAGCGTTCCCCCCGCGGGTGCGAGCAGCCCGAGCGGCTCCGGCGCTTCCGCCCGGACCAGCACGGCGATGCCGCCCACCCGGACCCGCAGCGGCAGCTCGGCGCACACCGCGGGCACCGGTGCCGGTGCGGGTTCCGGTGCGGCCGGGACCGGCGGGGAGGCGAGGAACCGCTCCACCTCGAGCGGATCCGGTGCCGGGTCGGCGCGGCCTTCGTCCTCGGCGTCGGTGGACACCGGCCCGCGGCGGATCCGGCTGGCGGTCTCCCGGGTGGATCCGTGGTCGGTGATGAAGCTGTCCTTCCTGCTGTCCATCGCGATCGGGATCGGCATCGTGGTGGCCACGGCCGTGGTGTGGGGCGTGCTGAACTCGATGGAGGTGTTCGCCACCATCCAGGGGCTCATCGCGCAGATGGGTGCCATGGAGCAGTTCGGCGACCTGCTCGAGTACGTGGAGTTCTCCCGGGTGATCTCCGTGGCCACGGTGGTCGCGATCGTGGACGTGGTGCTGCTCACGGCGCTGTGCACCCTCGGGGCGTTCATCTACAACCTGGTGGCCGCGATGGTCGGTGGGCTGCACCTGACGCTGACCGACGAGTGAGCGGCGCGCGTCGGTGAACGGCGCGGGTGGCCGGTCCGCTGCTGGTGGTGCCCGCGGCTTCTCCGGGGCGCGACGGCGGAGCTCACCGTGGCGTGATCGGGCTCACTGCCGCGTTTTGGTCGCAGGCGTACCGCTGAGGTAGTCTGCTGCTCGCACGCTCGCGGGAGTTTCGCGGGCTCGGGGCCTATAGCTCAGTCGGTTAGAGCGCTTCCCTGATAAGGAAGAGGTCGCTGGTTCGAGTCCAGCTAGGCCCACGTCGCC
>CAZMDO010000342.1:0-3131 GCA_964564445.1 uncultured Ruaniaceae bacterium
TGCTGGTCGGCAGCCCGCGCCGGCAGTGGCAGCTGTTGATGGACGCCCGGCGACCCATCTACGAACGGCTCGCGACCGCCGTCGTGCTCACCGACGGGCTGCGCCCGGAGCAGGTGCGCGAGGCGGTGCTGGCCGCGCTGCACGACCCGGCCGCCACCAGTGCCAGCGAGGAGCCCCGATGACCGCAGCACTGACCGTGCCCGTGCAGGCGGAGCGGGACTACGAGGTGGTGATCGGCCGCGGCGTGCGGCACCGGCTCACCGAGCTGCTGCCCGCCGGGGTGCGGGTGTTCCTGCTCCACCCGCCAGCACTGGCGGACGCGGTGGACGGTGTCGCGGACGCGCTCGCCACGGCCGGCCACCAGGTGCTGCGGCACTGCACCCCGGACGGTGAGGACGCCAAGACCGCGCTGGTCGCCACCGAGTGCTGGGCCGAGCTGGGCCGGGCCGCCTTCACCCGGGACGACGTGATCGTCGGCATCGGTGGCGGCGCGACGACCGACCTGGCCGGGTTCGTGGCCGCGAGCTGGCTGCGTGGGGTGCAGGTGGTGCAGGTGCCGACCACGCTGCTGGGCATGGTGGACGCTGCCGTCGGCGGCAAGACCGGCATCAACACCGGGGAGGGGAAGAACCTGGTCGGGGCGTTCCACTCCCCGCTGGCGGTGCTGTGCGACCTGGACTGGCTCAGCACGCTCCCGGTGGCGGACCTGCGTGCCGGGGCCGCGGAGATCGTCAAGTGCGGGTTCATCGCCGACCCGGAGATCCTCGCGGCGTTCGAGGCCGACCCGGCCGCCGCGATCGACCCGGCCGGGGACGTGCTCGCCGGACTGGTCCGCCGCTCGGTGGCGGTCAAGGCGGACGTGGTCTCCACCGACCTGCGCGAGGCGGGCCGGCGGGAGGTCCTCAACTACGGGCACACCTTCGCCCACGCCATCGAGCACCACGAGCAGTTCCGCTGGCGGCACGGGGACGCGGTCGCGGTCGGCCTGGTGTACGCCGCCGAGCTGGCCGCGCGCGCCGGGATGCTGGACGCCTCGGTCGTGGCCCGGCACCGGGACATCCTGACCAGCCTGTCGCTGCCGACCAGCTACCGGGGGGACGCCTGGCCGGCGCTGCGGGAGGCGATGGGCCGGGACAAGAAGGCCCGGGGCGCGAGGCTGCGGTTCGTGGTGCTCACCGATGTGGCGGCGCCGACCCGGCTGGAGGACCCCGCCGAGGAGCTGCTGGAAGAGGCCTACGCCGCGATCAGCGAGGAGACACGATGACCGAGCGCCCGACCGCAGGCGTGCTGGTGCTGAACGGTCCGAACCTGGGCCGGCTGGGCACCCGGGAGCCCGACATCTATGGGCACCTGGACCACCCGGGCCTGGCCGAGCAGGTGGCGGCGTGGGCCGGCGAGCTGGGCCTGGCCGTGGACGTGCGGCAGACCGACGACGAGACCGAGCTGGTGCACTGGCTGCACGAGGCTGTGGATACCGGTAGCGACGTGGTGCTCAACCCGGCCGCGTTCACGCACTACTCCTACGCGCTGCGCGACGCCGCCGCCCAGGTGACCGGGGCCGGCTGCCGGCTGATCGAGGTACACCTGACCAACCCAGCCACCCGGGAGACGTTCCGGCACACCTCGGTGATCAGCGGGGTGGCCACCGGCACGATCGCCGGCTTCGGGGCGCACTCCTACCGGCTCGCGCTGGCCGCGCTTGCCGGTGGGCAGGACGGCTGACCCCGCCGTCCAACCTTGACCGCCCTAGATCAAGTATCAAGCCTTGATACCTGAGGATCAAGGATGTAGCCTAGATATATGTTCGTCATCACCGCTGACCAGGACGCCTCCCGCCGCACCGGGGAGCACGTCGAGGCGCTGCTGGCCTCGCTGGCCGGGCTGATCGAGGCCGAGGAGCTGCCCGGGGTGGTCCGTCCGTTCGAGCGCACCGTGGGCGACGAGGTGCAGGCGGTGCTCAGCGACGCCGCCACCACGGTCACCCTGACCCTGCACCTGCAGCGGCTCCAGGAGTGGAGCGTGGGCATCGGCGCGGGGGACATCGACCACCTGGCCGACACGTCGCGGGCCTCCTCCGGTCCGGTGTTCATCCACGCCCGGGCGGCTGTAGAACGCGCCGCCGGGCGTACCGTTCCCACTCCGGTCGCCGTGGTCGGCGACGACCCCGAGCGCGCCCGAGAGGCGGAGGCGCTGCTGCAGCTGATGGCCGCCGTGGTGCGCCGGCGCAGCGCGGCCGGCTGGCAGATGATCGAGGCCCGCCGGGCGGCGAGCACCGCGCGCGAGGCCGCCGCTGCGCTCGGCATCTCGCCCCAGGCGGCCAGCCAACGGTTGCAGGCCGCGCTGTGGGAGGAGGTCCGCGGAGTCGAGCCGTTGGCGGCGGGTCTGCTCCGCGCGGCGGAGTCCGACGGGGGAGGATGAGCAGCATGCACACGCTGTGGACCACGGGAATCGTGATCGCCGCGCTGGCGCTGGCCGCGGGGGTGGGCGCACCGCTGACCGCCGGCATCCTGCGCTGGGCGGACCGGCGCCGACCCCGCCCCGGCTCCGACCCGGTGGGAGACATCTCGGTCGACCAGAGCGAGAGCGGCGACCAGGAGGTCACCCCACAGGCGAGCGGTCCGGGACAGCGCGAGGGCGAGCAGCCAGCCCAGCAGGCGGGCGAGCAGCCGGGGCCGGACGCCGCCGGCACCGGCGTGGAGACGGTCGATCCCGGCGAGATCCTGCGCGGCGGCCTGTGGATCGGCATCCTGGAACGCCTCGCGGTGGCCGGGTGCATCCTGCTCGCCTACCCGGCGGGCATCGCGGTCGTGGTGGCGATCAAGGGCCTGGGCCGGTTCTCCACCCTGCGCGATGAACCCTCCTCGGGCGTCTCCGAACGGTTCCTGGTGGGCACGCTCACGTCCTACCTGTGGGCCGCAGCGGTCGCCGTGGCAGCGGTGGGGGCCCTCGGGGCGATACCCTGAGGGCCGCACAAAGTACGCTCTGCAGGCGCTCCGTGCCCCAGGCACCCACCCTGGGGCGGCCACCGCGCCCGCCCACACAGCAAAGGAAGCCCGTGGCAACGACCAACGACCTCAAGAACGGCATGGTGCTCAACATCGACGGACAGCTCTGGTCCGTGGTGGAGTTCC
>CAZMDO010000343.1:0-3129 GCA_964564445.1 uncultured Ruaniaceae bacterium
CGCCGTTGGATGCCGGCATTGTTCACCAGGATGTCCGGCACGCCGTGCTCGGCCACCAGCGCCGCCAGGGCCTCGGCCACCGCATCGGCGTCGGTGACGTCGAAGCGCACCGTCGGTGCAGGGTCGCTGGCCCCGGCCCGGCCCACGGCCCGGCTCGCCTCCGCCAGCGCCTGCTCGTCGCGACCGTGCAGCACCACCCTGGCCCCAGCCTCGGCCAGACCGGTGGCCAGCGCCAGACCCAGCCCGCGCGAGGAGCCGGTCACCAGCGCGAGCCGGCCGGTGATGTCGAACAGAGAGCGCATGTGTTCCTCCACAGGGTGGCCGGGGAGGGTGCCCGACCACGCCCCCATAAAGATAACACCTTTGTACCCACGGTCGACGGCGGAGCTCACCTTGGTCTCGATCGTCCAGTAGTCTGATCTATCGTGGCAGCGGCGCGAGCCGATGCGCTGCCCGAGCACCGCAGACTCGGGCGAGAATGCGGGTATGACGGAGGCGCCGCCGTCGAGCCGAGCGGTAGCGCGACGAGAAGAAGTCTGATGACTTGGTAGGCCAGAGACGGAGGACCCCTGTGCACATCACCGGCGTGGACGTCACCGACGTCCGCTTCCCCACCTCGCTGAACAAGGACGGCTCGGACGCGATGAACAAGGACGGCGACTACTCCGCCGTCTACGTCACGCTCCGCACCGACGGTCAGCACCCGGGCGAGGAGGCGCTCCTCGGCTACGGCCTCACGTTCACCATCGGCCGGGGCAACGACGTGGTGTGCCTCGCTGCCGAGCAGATCGCCGAGCACCTGCTCGGTCTGGACGTGGCCGAGATGGCGGCGGACATGGGCGGGACCTACCGCCGCTTCACCGAGGACTCGCAGATGCGCTGGCTCGGTCCGGAGAAGGGTGTGGTTCACCTGGCGCTGGCGGCGGTGATGAACGCCGCGTGGGATCTGGCTGCGCGCTTCGTGGGCAAGCCGGTCTGGCGGATGCTCGCCGACATGACCCCCGAGGAGCTGGTCGCGGTCGCGGACCTGCGCTATCTCGCCGATGCGCTCACCCCGGACGAGGCCGTGCAGCTGCTGCGGGAGCAGGAGGCGGGCAAGGCGGAGCGGATCGTCGAGCTGGAGGCGTCCGGCTACCCCTGCTACACCACGGCGGCCGGCTGGCTCGGCTACTCCGACGAGAAGATGCTGCGGATCATCGGTGAGCAGGCCGAGCTGGGGTTCGGGCACGTGAAGCTCAAGGTCGGCGCCAGCCTCGAGGACGACCTGCGCCGCTGCGCGCTGGCCCGGGAGGCGATCGGCCCCGGCGGCACGCTGATGATCGACGCCAACCAGGTGTGGGACGTGCCGACGGCGATCGACTGGATCACCCAGCTCAGACCGTTCGACCTCCACTGGGTGGAGGAGCCGACCAGCCCGGACGACATCCTCGGCCACCGTGCCATCAAGGAGGGGATCGCGCCGGTCAAGGTGGCCACTGGTGAGCACTGCCACAACCGGGTGATGTTCAAGCAGTTCCTGGCCGCGGGGGCGATGGACTTCTGCCAGCTCGACGCCGGACGGCTGGCCAGCCTGAACGAGATCGTCGCGGTGCTGCTGCTCGCCGCACGGTTCGACGTGCCGGTGTGCCCGCACGCCGGCGGGGTGGGGCTGTGCGAGATGGTCCAGCACGCCTCGATGCTGGACTTCGTCGCCATCTCCGGCACCCGCGAGGGCAGGCTGACCGAGTACGTGGACCATCTGCACGAGCACTTCGCGCACCCGGTGCGGGTGGCCGGTGGCGCCTACCAGGTGACCGGCGAGGCCGGCTACAACACCGAGATGCTGCCGGACTCGGTGGAGCAGTTCCGGTTCCCGGACGGGGCGTACTGGTGTCGCTGACCGAGCGGGTGGTCGCCGGCATCCGGGAGCAGATCCTGGACGGCCGGCTGCAGCCCGGTCAGCAGCTGCCGGTGGAGGCGGACCTCGCCGCGGAGCTCGGTGTCTCCCGCGGGCCGTTGCGTGAAGGGGTGCGCGCGCTGTGCCAGCTCGGGGTGCTGGAGAGCCGGCGCGGTGCGGGCACCTATGTGACCGCGCTGACCGTGGGTGGGCTGCTGGCGCCGCTGCAGCTGGTCGCCGACCTGCAGCAGGAGGCCAGCCCGGCCCAGCTGCACCACGTCCGGCGGGTCCTGGAGGCCGAGGTGGCCGCGCTCGCGGCGCTGCGCGCCCGGGACGGGGGCAGTACCGACGCCGCCCAGCAGGCGTTGGCCCGTGCCCGTGAGGTGCTCACCGAGCAGCCGTGCGACGCCCGCGCCCTGCTCGCCGCCGACGTCGACTTCCACCGTGGGCTGGCGGACCTCGCCGGCAACCCGGTGCTGTCCGGCTTCCTGGACGTGCTCGCCGGGCAGACGGCCCGCTCTCGGCTCTGGCGCGCCCAGGTCGATGCCGGGGTGGCCGAACGTTCGGTGGCCGAGCACGCCGCCGTGCTGGCCGCGGTGGTCGCCGGGGACCCCGAGCGCGCCCGGCTGCGGATGTCGCTGCACCTGCTGGAGCAGGAGGACTTCCTCGCCGGTCCCGGGCCCGCTGCCTGAGCCTCGCCGCGGGCAGCGCTCTAGCATGGACGGCGATGCGTCGCCCGGACCCGGGGCCCGCACCGACCGCCCGAGGAGGGTCATGGCAGCACCGGTGCTTCACAGCGACATCCTGAACACCCTCGGGGCGGAGATCGCCGGCGGGGCGCTGGGCAGCGGTGATGTGCTCACCCTCGGCGGGCTGGAGGAGCGCTTCGGCGTCTCCCGCACGGTGGTGCGTGAGGCGATGCGGATCCTGGAGTCTCTCGGCATGGTGCGTGCCAAGCGCCGGGTCGGCCTGACCGTGCAGCCCTCGTCCTCCTGGTCGGTGCTCGACCCCCAGGTGATCGCCTGGCGGCTGGCCGGTGACGGCCGCGCTGCACAGCTGCGTTCGCTCACCCAGCTCCGGGTGGCGCTGGAACCTACGGCCGCCCGGCTGGCGGCCCAGACGGCCCCGTCGGCGGGTGCCGAGCTGCTCCGCCTGGCTGAGCGGCTGCGTGGGCTCGGCGCGCAGGGTCGGGGCGACACCGCGGAGTACCTGGACCTGGACGTGCAGTTCCACACCCTGCTGCTCACCAGCGG
>CAZMDO010000344.1:0-3108 GCA_964564445.1 uncultured Ruaniaceae bacterium
GGCTGGGCACATCGAGCCGGCCGTCGGCGGTCAGCGGGGTGAGCAACGGCGGGATCACGCCCCGGAAGGCGGCGGTCGCATCTGCGGTGGCGGCGGTCATCGGCATTCTTCTTCCTGCTGGTGCCCGGGTGCGGGCAGGGCGGTGCGCGAGCGCGCGGGTCGTGGGGTCGGGGACGGCATCACTCGAGCAGCGAGGGCGTGGCGCCGAGCAGCGTGCGGGTGTACTCCTGCTCCGGGTGGTCGAACACCTGGTCCGCAGGTCCGGTCTCGATGATCTCGCCGAAGTACATCACCGCGATCCGGTCGGAGACGTACCGCACGGTGTTGATGTCGTGGGAGATGAACACCAGACCGAGGCCGAGCTCGTCCTTCAGGTCGGTGAGCAGGTTCAGCACCTGGGCACGCACGGACACGTCCAGGGCGCTGGTCGGCTCGTCGGCGACGACCACGTCCGGCTCCAGGGCGAGCGCGCGGGCGATCGCCACCCGCTGCCGCTGCCCGCCGGAGATCTGCGAGGGGTACACACCCAGCGAGGACTGCGGCAGCCCGACCAGGTGCAGCAGCTCGCGCACCCGCTGCTCCCGGGCGCGCGGGGCGCCGATGCGGTGCACGTTCAGCGGGTCCAGCAGGGTGTCCCGCACGGTCAGCCGCGGGTTCAGCGCGGTGGCGGGGTCCTGGAAGATCACCGACACCGACCGGCCGAGCAGCCGCCGGGTCGAGCTGCGCACCGTGCGCAGCTGCTGGCCCTTGAAGGACACCTGCCCGCTGGTCACCGGCTGCAGCCCGACCATCACCCGCGCCAGCGTCGACTTGCCGCAGCCGGACTCGCCGACGATGCCGACCGTCTCACCGCGGGAGACGTGGAAGTCCACATCCTTGACCGCGTGCACCGTGTCCGGCCGGAACAGCTTGCCGGTGCGCGCCTTGTGGATCACGTTCACCTGGTGCAGCTCGAGCACGTTCTCGACGGCGGAGCCCACCTGGTGCGGGGACGTCCCGGTGGTCATCGCACACCTCCTTCCAACGCGGCCTCACGGTCCGGGGTGGTGGCGTACCGGTGGTCGCCGCTACCGGCGGGGCGGAGCACCGGCTTCTGGGTCAGGCCCAGCTCGGGGTGGGCAGACCGCGGCGCGAACCGGTCCCCGGCCACGAACTCCCGCGGGGAGGGCACGGTGCCGGGTACCTGGTGCAACCGGTCGGCGCCGGACTCGATGGACAGCACCGCACCGAGCAGACCGCGGGTGTACTCGTGCCGCGGGTCGATCAGCAGGTCCGAGGTGGCCCCCTGCTCCACCACCTGCCCGGCGTACATCACCGTGATCCGGTGCGCCAGCTTGGCCACCAGGGCGAGGTCGTGGGAGACGAACACCATCGCGAAGCCGAGGCTCTCCCGGAGCTCGTTGAGCAGGTCGACCACCTGCTTCTGCACGGTCACGTCCAGGGCCGTGGTGGGCTCGTCGGCCATCACCAGGCGCGGGTTGCGGGTGAGCGCCATGGCGATCAGCACCCGCTGGCGCTGTCCGCCGGAGAGCTCGTGCGGGTAGGACTTGAGCGTGCGTCGCGGGTCGAGCCCGACCATCTCCAGCAGCTCCCCGGCGGTGCGCTGACCACCGCGGCTGGTGAGCTGCTTGAGCTGGGAGCGGATCAGCATGGACGGGTTCAGCGAGCTGAGCGCATCCTGGTAGACCATGCTCATCTGGTGCCCGCGCAGCGCGTTGCGGGCCTTGGGGGCCATGGTGAGCACGTCCTCGCCGTCGAAGAGGATCTTGCCGGTGATCCGCGCGGTCGGCGGCAGCAGGCCCATCACCGCCATCGAGGTGATCGACTTCCCGCACCCGGACTCCCCCACCAGGCCCATCGTCTCCCCCGGGCGGACCGAGAAGGAGACGTTGTCGACGATGTTCACCTCACCGTGCGCCTCCGGGAAGGCGATGGACAGGTTCTGCACCTCCAGCAGCGGCGCGGCGTCGGAGTCGTAGACCAGCCGGTCGGTGCGGGACTGCTCGGCGACGCGCAGCTCGGCGAGCGCCCGGTCCAGGCTCGCCTCGTCGGCACCCAGGCCGAGCACGGGCACCTCCTCGTCGAGCGCTGCCTCCTCGGGCGGCACCGCTGCGCCGGGCTCCGCCGTGGCCACGGCCGGCGCCGCGGACCCGGTGGCGGCCTCGGCCTCCGCCTCGGCGAGCGCACGCTCGTCGGCGGCCACGTCCGCGCGACTGCGGGCTCGCGGAGCGGCGAGGGAGTCGGTGAGGCCCTCGGAGAGAACGTTCAGCGCCAGGGTGGTGAGCAGGATCATCAGGCCGGGGAAGAACGTGGGCCACCACCGGCCGGAGAGCAGCAGCTGCTGCCCCTCGCTCATGATGTTGCCCCAGGAGGGGTTCGGCGGCCGCACCCCGGCATTGATGAAGGACAGCGAGGCCTCCAGCACGATGGCGTCGGCAACCAGCACGGTGGCGAAGGTCAGGATCGGGGCCATGCAGTTGCGGGCGACGTGCTTGATCAGGATCCAGGGGATGCGCGCGCCCATCACCGTGGTGGCGGCCACGTAGTCCTCACCGAACTGGGCGAGCACGTTGGCCCGCACCACCCGGGTCAGCTGCGGGGTGTACAGGAACGCGATGGTGATCACCAGCACGCCGGTGGAGTTGCCGAACACCGCCACGAACACGGCGGCCAGGGCGATGCCGGGGAAGGACATCACCACGTCCATGATCCGCATCAGCACCTCGGAGACGCCCTTGGGTGCGGTCGCGGCGATCGAGCCGAACACGGCGGCGGCCAGCAGTGCCACCACGGTGGCGCCGATGCCGATCTGCAGGGAGTAACGGGCGCCGAACAGGATCCGGGAGAAGATGTCCCGCCCGTTGGCGTCGGAGCCGAACCAGTGGTCGCCGCCGGGCGGCTGCACCGGTGGTCCGGAGGCGAGCGGGTCGTAGGGGGAGAGCGCCGGGGCGAGCACGGCCCCGAGCACGATGAGGGCGATGAACGACAGCGCGAGGATGGAGGCCAGCGGCAGCCGTGCGGAGAAGCGCAGTCCGGGCACGCTGAGTCGTTCGGTCAGTCGGCGACGCATGGCTCACACGCTCCGGATCCGCGGGTTGATGAGGACGT
>CAZMDO010000345.1:0-3106 GCA_964564445.1 uncultured Ruaniaceae bacterium
CGAAGAACGACTTCATCACCAGCAGGTTGAAGATGCTCAGCGCCGTGGGTACCACCACCGCCCACATCGTGTTGCGCCAGCCGAGGAAGTTGGCCACCAGGATGTAGTTCGGGATCAGGCCACCGCTGAAGAACATCGTGAACACGGCGATCCCGATGAAGAAGGTGCGGCCCTTGAGGTGCGTGCGGCTGATCGCGTAGGCGTAGGTGCTGGTGATCGCCATCGCCAGCACCGTGCCGACGACGGTGTAGACCACGGTGTTCTTGTAGTTGGTCCAGAACATCGCGTCGGTCAGGACAGCCTCGAACGTGGTGGTGTTGAAACCACGCGGGATGAGGTTGACGTTGCCGGCAGCGATCTGGCCCTCGGACGAGAACGACTTGGCGATCAGGTTGATGAACGGGTACAGCGTCACCAGGCACACCGCAGTGAGCACGACGGCGTTGACCACCCGGAAGGTCCGGTAGGAGAGACTGTCCTTGATGGCCCCGCCGCCACCACGGACGGCCAGGATGTCCGGTGTCTTGGAGATCTCGGTCACCACAGGGAGGCTCCAACCAGTCGGCGCGAGACGAAGTTCGCGGAGAGCACGAGGACGAGACCGATGAGCGCCTCGAAGAGTCCGATCGCAGTGCCGTAGGAGAACTGCGCGGACTGGATACCCACCCGGTACAGGTAGGTGGAGATCACGTCACCGGTGGAGTAGATCAGCGGGTTCTGCAGCAGCAGCACCTTCTCGAAGCCCACCGCCATGAACGATCCGATGTTCAGGATGAGCAGCACCACCATGGTCGGCCGGATGCCCGGCAGGGTGATGTGCCAGGTCTGCTGCCACCGGTTCGCACCATCGATCCGGGCCGCCTCGTAGAGCTGGTCGTCGATCGTGGTCAGGGCCGCGAGGTAGAGGATGGTCCCCCAGCCGACCGTCTGCCACACCTCTGAGGAGACGTAGATGGTGCGGAACCACTCCGGGAGCTGCATGAACGGGATGGCCTCACCGCCCAGCGCGGTGACGATCTGGTTGATCGTGCCGTCCATCGCGGTCAGCTGGAACACGATGCCGGCGACGATCACGATCGAGAGGAAGTGCGGCAGGTAGGAGATGGTCTGCACGATCCGCTTGAACCGGCGCGAGCGCAGCTCGTTGAGCATCAGCGCCAGCACGATCGGCAGCGGGAAGCAGATCAGCAACGTCAGCGCGCCGAGGATGGCGGTGTTCCAGAAGACGTTCCAGAACTGCTCGTTGTTGATGAACATCTCGAAGTAGTGCAGACCGACCCACTCGTCACCGAAGATCGAACTGCCCGGGCGGAAGCGCCGGAAGGCGATGACGTTGCCGGCCATCGGCAGGTACCGGAAGATCAGCAGGAAGATCAGCGGCGCGATGAGGAAGGTGTATAGCCGCCAGTCCTTCTTCAGCGCCCGGCGCCACGTGTTCTTCCGGGCCCGGTCCGCCGGGGGCGGTGCGGCCTCGAGCTCCACGACGAGCTCCTGGGTCTCGACCTTGGTCGCGTTCATCCCACGGTCACCTCCTGGGCAGCTCGACCACCGGCGTCGATCGCGGCGGGCGCGAGCAGTCGTCTGCGGGAACCGGTCCGGCGGCGCTCACCGACCAGGCTGAGCGGGATGCTGTGGTGCACGTCTGCGCTCGATCGCGCCACCCGCAGCGTCACCGCACCCGGCTCCACCACCCGCCGACCGTCCCGGCCGACGTAGGAGGTGAGGTCGGCATGCACCCGGAAGGCCACCTCGGCATGCTCGCCGGGAGCGAGCCGCACCCGGCGGAAGGCGAGCAGCTGGGCCTCCGGCCGCGCCACCTGGGCGACGGGGTCGTGCAGGTAGACCTGCACCACGTCGCTGGCCTCGACAGTGCCCTCGTTGGCCAGCGCCACCCGGACCAGGACCTCGCCGTCGACGGCCCACTCCTCCTGGGCACAGCTGACCTCGCCCCAGGTGAGCTCGGTGTAGGAGCGCCCGTGGCCGAACGGGAACATCGGCGTGGGGTCGATGTTGGAGACCGCGTTGGCGTGCCCGAGCACCGGGGCCAGGTAGGTGCCCGGCTGCGATCCGGGCTCCCGGGGGATCGAGACCGGCAGGTGCCCCGAGGGGTTGACCCGGCCGGTGAGCACCTCGGCGATCGCCTGACCGCCGCGCTGGCCGGGGAAGAAGGTCTGGACCAGGGCGGCCGCACCGGCCAGGGCGCCGAGGGCGTAGGGCCGACCGGAGACCACGAGAACCACGACCGGGGTGCCGGTGGCGATGGCGGCCTCGACGAGCGCCTGCTGCTCACCGGGCAGCCGCAGGTCCGGGGCGTCGCAGCCCTCTCCGGAGGTGCCGCGCCCGAACAGTCCCGCCTTGTCACCGACCACCACGACCGCCACGTCCGCCTCGGTCACCGCGGCCACGGCCGCATCGAAGCCTTCCCGACCGGGCGCAGAGACGGCGCATCCCTGTTCGTGGGTGACCACGCCGTCGTGCGCGTCGCGGAGCGCCTCGAGCACGGTGGGAATCTCGATCCCCATCCCGGACTCCGGATGGTGGGTGCCCACGTGGGCCGGGAAGGAGTAGCAGCCGAGCATCGCGTACGGGTCGTCCGCGAGCGGTCCCACGACCGCGAGCCGGACCCCGGCGGCCAGCGGCAGCACACCGGCCTCGTTGCTGAGCAGGACGACCGCCTCCCGGGCCAGCTGCAGTGCGGTCTGCTGCTGACGAGGCGTGTCCAGCTCGGGGCTGCCCTCGACCTCGGGCTGCCAGTCCGGGTCGAGCAGACCCAGCTCCGCCTTCTGTGCCAGCACGCGCAGCAGCGCCCGGTCCACCAGCTCTTCGGCGACAGCCCCGGACGTGACCGCCTCGATCAGCGGCTCACCGTAGGCGAACACCGACGGGAGCTCGACGTCGATCCCGGCGGTCAGCGCGAGGGCGGCAGCCTCGGCGTCGCTGCCCGCCACCCGCTGCAGGGTGCGCAGGAAGGCCACGGAGAAGTAGTCGGCGACCACCGTGCCCTCGAAGCCCCAGTCGTGCCGGAGCAGGTCGGTGAGGAGCCGGGGGTCGGCGGCGACCGGGACACCGTCGACGGCGGCGTAGGAGTTCATCACCGACCGGGCAC
>CAZMDO010000346.1:0-3104 GCA_964564445.1 uncultured Ruaniaceae bacterium
CGTCAGGTGAGCGGATCGACCGTCCGCAGCTGGGCGAATCGGCGGAAGCCACGATCCCTGGTCACCATCGTGGCTCCACTCTCGATGGCGATGGCCGCGAGGTAGGCGTCAGGGATGTCGTTCCCGCGTAGCCGGTGTTCGGCGACCAGGTCGCGGAACACCGCCCAGTGCCGGTCCTGGGGACGTACGGCTGTGACGTTCTCGGCCTCGAGGATGGCGTCGGCGAAGCTCATCGCCGCGCGCGGTGCTGCTGGTTCGAGGAAGATCCGGCCGTTCGTGACGATGCGCACCATGGCGGAGAGCACCAGCTCGCTGACGCCGATGCGTTCGTGCCCGCCCAGGCGTTCCATCACCCAGTCTCGGATCTCCTGCCCGTGCGGTGTGTCGTGCGGGCGGAAGGTGTGGACCACGACGTTCACGTCCAGGAACAGCACTAGAACCCCTGGTTGTCGCCGAGCAGCTCCGCGACCTGCTCGCGGTCATCGAGGTCGACGCCGGCGTGCACACCTGGCGTCGCGGCGACGAACTCGGGCAGCTCGACCCGGCCGGAGGGGCGTGCGAGCTCCTCGGCCAGGTAACGACGCAACGCCTCTTCCAGCAGCGACGTCATCGACCGCCGGGACCGTGCAGCATGCACCTTCGCCTCGGCGAGGAGGTGTTCATCGATGTTGACGGTGGTGCGCACGATCGCATCATAGCATCGTGCTCTGTGCATCATGATGCGTCGGGGATGAGCCAGAACGGTTGGGCGGAGGGCGGCACCGGTTGTCACACTTGATGGACATGGCCGCTGACCGCACGGCCGCGGAGGAACAGGAGCACTGTCGATGACCCGTACCGTGTACTACACCGCCTCCAGCCTGGACGGTTTCATCGCCACCGGCGAGCACTCGCTGGACTGGCTGCTCAGCCGGGACGTGGACCCCGCCGGGCCGATGGGCTACGAGGCGTTCATCGCCGAGATCGGTGCCATCGTGATGGGCGCGAACACCTATGCCTGGATCGAGCAGCACCTGGACGGGCCGTGGCCCTACGACCTGCCCGCCTGGGTGCTCACGCACCGCAGCTTCCCGCCACGCACCGATGGTGCCGACGTCCGCTTCGCCTCCGGGGACGTGGCCGACCTGCACCCAGCGATGGTCGAGGCCGCGGCCGGACGTGACGTGTGGGTGGTGGGCGGCGGCGACCTGGCCGGTCAGCTCGCCGACCGGGGTCTGCTCGACGCCGTACTGGTCTCGATCGCACCGGTCACGCTGGAGGCGGGCGCACCGCTGCTGCCCCGGCAGATCGAGCTGCGGCTGACCCAGGTGGCGCAGAACCGGGAGCTCGCCTGCCTGGCCTACGAGGTGGTCCGCCCGGGCTGAGACGACGCCGGCCGCGCCGCAGGTGCGGCGCAGCCGGGGTCAGTGAGATCTCTCGGGCGGCGGGTTCAGCTCGCGCGAGCCAGCTCCGCGGCGCTGAAGTCCGGCCGGGCGCCGTCGAGCACCGCGGCCTCGATCATCCCCACGGCCGCGTCCTCGGCGACCCCGGCGGCCACCTCCACCTCTGCCGCGACCAGCCGACGGGCCTCGAGGAGGAGGTTCATCTCCCCGTAGGAGACCTTCTTCTCCGCGTTCTGGCGCACGATGTCGCGCACCAGGGCGGCCACGGTGAAGATGTCGGTGGACCGCAGCCGTTCGGTGTAGTCCTTGATCCGACGTGACCAGACCTTGTCGAACGCCTGGCCCGGTCCGGTGAGGATCTCGAACAGCTGGTCGAGGCCGGCGGTGTCGAGCACCGAGCGCACGCCGATCTCCTCGGCGCGCTCCACCGGCAGGGCGACCTCGAGGTCGTCACGCCGGATGCGCAGCGTGAGATAGCGGGTGCGCTGCTTGCCGACTGTTCGAAGTGCCAGCTTCGTGACGGTTGCCGGCCCGTGGTGGGGGTGGACGACGATCTGGCCCTTGGCGAACTGCAACGCTATTCCCTTCTCAGACGACCACTCGATTATGTCACATTTTCTTCAATTTTGCTAGTTTTTGGTTGCGTAATTCTGCAGATGGAGAGTGCGATTCAATGCCGGCGCCCGCCCGATCCACCTAGAGTGGGACGGGCACCAGGTCGACGGCGAGGAAGGCCCGACGGTGAGCGATCAGTGGTACGAGCCCGACCTGTTCGAGGCGTTCGAACCCGACCCGTCGAACGAGACCGCATCCACTGCGGTCAGCTCGCCGGATGCGGACCCCGCACCGGAGGCAGCTGAACCGCTCCCGCTCCGTGACCTCGCCCGGCTCGCCCGAGACCTGATGAACGAGCACGGTCTCAACGACTGGCGGTTGAGCTGGGACCGCGCCGTGCGCAGGGCGGGCCAGACCCGGTTCCAGAAGCGGACGCTCTCGCTCTCCGGTCCGCTCATGAGGCTGTTTCCACCCGCGGAATCCCGCAACACGATCCTGCACGAGATCGCCCACGCGTTGGCTGGACCAACGGCTGGCCATGGTGACACATGGAAGGCAGTGGCCGTGGAGATCGGCGCACGGCCGGAGCGGTGCTACGACTCCAACGTCGCCCGCATCGAGGGCGACTGGAGGGGCGTCTGCCCCGTCGGGCACTCGCGCAGTCGTCACCGCGCTCCGAAACACCTCACCGTCTCGTGCGCACGATGCCAGCCGCACACGTTCGACTCCCAGTTCCTGATCACGTGGTACTGGCGTGGCATCCCTGTGCTGAAGCCCGGGACCAGTGTCGAGCTGATCGGTGACCACCAGTGGACCGGGCGCCGAGGACGGATCCACCGCCTCAAGGACACGCGCTACCTCGTCGCGCTGGACGACGGCCAGTCACTCAACGTTCCGTTCCCGCTCGTGACGGTCCCTGGCGACGACCCAGCCGCTGAGTCCGCGCGGCGAAGCTGACCTCCAGGGGTCAGCACGCGACGGCGGAGGCCGGGTGACGCACCTACGTCACCAGGGCTCCGCCGTCGTGCTCCTCCTGCCCTGGGCAAGGGCCGCTCAGTCCAGCATGAGCCGGCTCAGAAGTCCCAGTCCTCGTCCTCGGTGTTCTCCGCCCGGCCCATCACGTAGGAGGAGCCGGAGCCGGAGAAGAAGTCGTGGTTCTCGTCGGCG
>CAZMDO010000347.1:0-3102 GCA_964564445.1 uncultured Ruaniaceae bacterium
TCCCGCAGACCTGGCTCGTGCGCCTTGCGGATGTGGCCGAAGAAGTCGATCGACAGCATGGTCACGATCAGAGCGACCAGCAGGACCCAGGCCCAGGGTTCGACGTGCACTAATTGACCTCCGGTGAGTACGACAGACACCGGAGGTCTCCCCCGCCCGGCACGCGGGCCGATGGCACCGAGCCGGCTACGCAGCCGGCCGTGGTGACGACACCATCGCTTGTGGGGTACTCCCCTCCACTCCGGGCGAGTCTAGCCCCGATCCGCCCGTGCCGCGGGTCGCGTGCGTCACAGTCCGCGTGTCGGCTCCCGGTCCGGACCCGGCTCGGCGCTGGGCGCCGGGAAGGCGGCCGCGGCCAGGGCAGCGAGCCCGGTGGCGGTGCGGGCCGCCGCCCGGACCCCCGCCCGGGTGAGCACCCCTCGGCCGGGCAGCCGCCGGGTCATCTCGGCGAACTCCGTGGCCGCCGGCCCCGGGCGTGGGGTGAGCCGGCTGACGAGGGTCGCCACCACGAGGGTGGCGGCGAAGGCGGGGACCAGCTCGTGCAGCGCCGGGTCCAGCCCGTGCCGCGCCCAGAGCACCAGCACGACGGCGCCGCTCACCAGTCCGGCCAGCACACCCCAGCTCGTGGTGCTCCGCCAGAACAGGGTGAGCAGCACCGCCGGTCCGAACACCACCCCGAACCCGGCCCAGGCGAAGGTCACCAGGTCGAGCGTGCCGGGCTGCCCGGTGTGGGCGAGCCAGGTGGCCACCGCCGCTACGACCAGCACCGCCAGCCGGGCCAGCGCCACGTGCCGGCGCCGGGGCTCACGGCTGCGGGCGACCAGCCGGCCCAGGTCCTCCACCAGTGCGGCGGCGCAGAGCAGCAGCTGGCTGGCCACGGTGCTCATGATCGCCGCCAGCACCGCGGTCGAGAGCAGCCCGCCGAGGAACGGGGAGAAGTGCAGCTCGGCGAGCCGGGGCAGCGCGTCCTCGGGGCGGGCCAGGGTGCGCCAGCTGTAGGTGAAGTAGGCCAGGGCCGACAGCCCGACCAGGATCGCGCCGGCGAGCACGACCACCAGCCACACCAGCACCGTGCGCCGGCCGGCGCGGGCCGCCCGGGGCGAGCGCAGCGCCATCATCCGCACCAGCAGCTGCGGCTGGCCGAGGTAGCCCAGTGCCCAGGCGAGGGCGGTGAGCAGCCCGGCACCGAGACCGCCGGCTGCCAGCGACATCGCCTCCGGAGCCGCCATGGTGACCAGGTCGGTGGTCGCGCCCCACCCGCCGAGGCCGGCGGTGGTGCGCAGCCCGACCGCGAGCAGCGAGACCGCCACCAGCAGCGCGAGCAGCACGTGCAGGTTCGCCGCACCACGGAAGCCGCCGAACAGCACCGCGACCGTGGTCACCGTGGCCACGGCGAGCAGGCCGACCAGGTCCGTGCTGTGGAACGTCGCGGCGAAGAACACGCCACCGATCCGCAGCCCGGCCGCCAGGTACGGGGTGAGCAGAGCCAGGATGAGCACGGCGGCCACGATGCGCACCAGGTGGGAGGCGTCGTGGGTGCGCCGGGCCAGGAACGTCGGCACGGTGATCGCCGCACCGGCGACCGGGGCGTAGCCGCGCAGCCGCGGGGCCAGCCAGGTCCAGGCGAACCAGGCGCCCAGGAGCAGCCCGACCGGGATCCACACCACCGGCAGACCGGTGGCGTAGGCGGCGGCGGGCAGGGTGAGCACGAGCCACCAGGAGGCGTCCGCTGCACCGGCGCTCAGCCCCGCCTGGCTGCCGCGCAACCGCCGCTCGTCGAGCAGGTAGCCACCGAGGGTCCGGCTGTGGCTGAGTCCGGAGTAGCCGAGGGCGAGCACCGCGATGAGGTAGAGGGCGATGGCCATCCAGACAGAGGTCTCGTCGCTCATCCGGACATCATGCCGCGCCCGGGCGACCCGTGTCTGCTCGGTCCGCCCGGGCGCGGCGACCCGCCCTCGGTCACGCCGGCTACTTCATCGTGCCCTGGCTCACCGACCCCTGCAGCTGGCGCTGGAAGAAGATGTAGACCACCAGCACCGGCAGCACGGTGATCACCACGGCGGCGAACATCGCCCCGTAGTCCACCTGGTACATCATCGCCGAGGCGAACGCGTTCAAGCGCTGGGAGAGCACCCAGTTCGACTCGTTCGTGTTCAGCGCCACCGGCAGGATGAACTGGTTCCACAGGCCGAGGAAGTTGAAGATGGCCACCGAGGCCATCCCCGGCTTGGCCATCGGCAGCATCACCTGGAAGAACGTGCGCCACTCCCCGGCGCCGTCGATCGCCGCGGCCTCGGAGATCTCCTCCGGCAGACCGCGGAAGAAGGCGTACAGGAAGAACACCGTGAACGGCAGCGCGAACGCCACGTACACGATGATCAGGCCCTGCAGCGAGCCGAGCAGACCGACGTTCTTCAGCACGAAGAACAGCGGCACGATCGCCAGGAACACCGGGAACGTCAGACCGGCGAGCATCAGGTAGTAGATGGCCCGGCGGCCGGGGAAGGAGAACCGGGCGAGCACGTAGGAGCACATCGCCCCGAGGAGCATCACCAGCACCAGCGCCACGCCGACGACGATGACGGTGTTCAGGAACGCGACGCCGATCTGGGACTTCACCCAGGCGTTCACGAAGTTCTCGAAGCTCCACTCGGCGGGCAGCCCGAACGGCTGGCCGAAGATCTCCGTGCTGGTCTTGAACGAGCTGAGTAGGACCCAGAGCATCGGGCCGATCACCAGCAGGCACCAGACGATCAGCACGAAGTGCGAGACACCGGCGACGGCGCGGTCACCGCCGGTGCCGCGCGCGGGGCGGGTCGTGGTCGGTGCGCTCATGGTGCCCTCCTTGGCGGGCCGCTGCGTGACGGAGCTGCTCATGCCGACCCCTTCTCGTCCCGGCCACCGGTGAGGCGGTTCACGGTGAACACCACGGCTGCGTACAGCAGGGTGACCACCGCCATCGCCACACCCATGGCGCTGGCGTAGCCGGCCTTGCCCTCGGTGAACGCGGTGCGGATCAGCTGCTGGCTCATCACCAGCGTGCTGGAGTCCGGACCGCCGGTGGGGGTCAGCGCCTGCACGAACACGAACAGGTCCAGGGCC
>CAZMDO010000348.1:0-3097 GCA_964564445.1 uncultured Ruaniaceae bacterium
GGGCTCCGCCCCCCGGCTCCGCACCGAGCGGTGCGCCGGCCGGCGGGCGCTGCGCCGCTACCATCGGCCAGGTGAGCAGTACGTTGACCGCCCGTGCCGACAGCGCCGTCGCGAGCCTGACCCCCGGCTACTTCGCCCTGGTGATGGCCACCGGGATCCTCTCCGTGGGTGCCTCGCTCGAGGGCGTCACCGTGGTCTCCACCGTGCTGCTGGTGATCTGTGTCGTGGTGTTCGTGCTGCTGGTCGCGCTGACCGGTCTGCGCCTGGTGCGCCACCGCGAGCGGATCGCCGAGGACTTCCTCGACCCGGCCCGCGCCTTCGGGTTCTTCACCTATGTGGCCGGCACGAACGTGCTCGGGGTGCGGCTGTTCATGTCCGGCTACCACACCGTGACCGCCGTGTTCCTCGCCCTCACGCTGCTCGCCTGGTTCGTGCTCGGCTACGTGGTGCCCTGGACCGCGGTGCTGTCCAAGACCGAGCGGCCGGTGGTCAAGTACGCCAACGGCACCTGGTTCATCTGGGTGGTGGCCAGCCAGTCGGTCGCCGTGGCCGCGGCCACCCTGGAGCCCACCGGGGAGTCCATGCGCGGCGCGCTGGCGATCGTGGCGGTGCTCAGCTGGTCGGTGGGCGTGTTCCTCTACGCCGCCGCCGGTGTGATGGTGGCGCTGCGGATGATGCTGTACGAGCTGAAGCCCATCGACCTGAACCCGCCGTACTGGGTGTCCATGGGCGCCTGCGCCATCACCGTGCTCGCCGGCGCCCGGATCGTGGAGATGGCCGCCGCCCCGATGGTCGACGCCACCCGCGGGCTGGTGGCCGGCCTGGCCGTGGTGTTCTGGAGCTTCGCCACCTGGCTGATGCCGGTGCTGTTCGGTGTGGGGCTGTGGCGGCACTGGCGGCACCGCATCCCGCTGCGCTACGAGGCCACGCTGTGGTCGATGGTCTTCCCGCTGGGCATGTACGCGGTCGCCGGGATCTACCTCGGTCAGGCGGACCTGCTGCCGATCGTGGGCTGGATCGGCCGGGCCGAGCTGTGGTTGGCGATGCTGGTGTGGCTGCTGGTGTTCGTGGCCATGCTGCGGCACCTGTACACCACGGTGCTGCGCCGGCCGAGGGTGGCCGAGGGTGGCGCCGGCGCCGTGCCCGGTCGATGATGGAAACCCCGACCCTTGGAGTGCTGAGATGTCACGGAGCACCGCCGCCAGCGGACCCACCCCACCCGCCACCGGAGCCACCGGCATGCTCCCGATCCCCCCGGTGCTGTTCACCCTCGCCGCCGCCGGTCAGCGGCTGCTCGCCCGTGGCAAGAAGCGCCGGAAGCAGCGCGAGGGCGCCGAGCACGGTGACTCTGCCGCCAGCGGCACCGCAGGGCGCAGACCGGGCCGTTCCCGGTGTGGTCGTTGCCACCGCGGACGCCGCGTGCTCAGCGTGGGCGTGGCCGGTGCGTCGGTGGCGCTGCTGGTCGCCGGCGCCAGCGAGATGACCGAGGCGGGCACCACCCTGGATGCCCGCACCCCCGGGGAGGCCTCCGCGCTGGTGACCTCCGGGGTGTTCGCCCGCACCCGCAACCCGCTCTACCTCGGCCTGGCCGGGCTGCTGGTCGCGCACGCGCTGTGGCTCGGCTCCCGGCGGGCCCTGCTGCCGGCCGGCGCGTTCGTGCTGATCATCGACCGCTGCCAGGTGCCCGCCGAGGAGGCGGCGCTGACGGCGAGGTTCGGCGCGGCCTACCACCGCTACTGCGAGCAGGTGCCGCGGTGGCTGCTGCGATGAGGCGGCGCACCCTTCGGTGAGGCGCCGCCGCTGGTGGTCGACCAGGTCCAGCTCTCCCACCGCACGCGCCGCAGGCCACCACGGGCCCTGACCGCCACCGGACTATTGCCTGGGCGGCGGCCACCGGCACCAGTAGCGTCGGCGCCATGCCGGTCTCCCTGATCCGTTCGGCCACCCTCGCACCCGCCGACTGCGCCTACGCCGCCGCGACCGGCGCCGGCGACCGGCTGCTCTTCCTCGCCGGCGCCTGCCCGCTGGACGAGTCGGGCCGAACGGTGGGCGAGGGAGACTACGAGGCCCAGGCCCACGCCGTCGTGCAGAACCTCACCCAGGCCCTCGCCGACGGCGGAGCGAGCCTGCACGAGGTCGCATTCGCTCGCGTACTGGTCGCCTCCAGCGACCAGGGTGACCTCGTCCGGGTGTGGGACGTGGTCCGGGCCGCCTTCGGCGACCACGACGTGCCCGCCACGCTGCTCGGCGTGACCGTGCTCGGCTACCCCGGCCAGCTCGTGGAGGTCGAGGCTGTGGCCGTCCTGCCGGAGGTCGACTCCTTCGCCGACGGTGGGTTCAGCGACCCTCGGCTGGCCGCGCTCTACGACCCGCTCGACCCGGACCGCTCCGACCTCGACGAATACGCCGCGATCGTCGCCGAGCTGGGCGCCGGGAGCGTGCTGGACGTCGGCTGCGGCACGGGCACCTTCGCCTGCCTGCTCGCCGGGCGCGGGCTGCAGGTCACCGCGGTGGACCCGGCCGCGGCCTCGGTGGAGGTGGCCCGCGGCAAACCGGGGGCCGAGGCGGTCACCTGGCTGGTGGGGGACGCGACCCGGTTGCCACCGATGCGGGTGGACCTGGCCACGATGACCGCCAACGTCGCCCAGGTGCTGACCACCGACGCCGCCTGGCAGGCCACCCTCACCGGCATCCGTCGGGCGGTGCGGCCGGGCGGCCACCTGGTGTTCGAGACCCGGATACCGGCGGTGCGGGCCTGGGAGCGGTGGACCAAGGAGCACACCTTCTCCTCGGTGCACGTGCCCGGCACCGGCCGGGTGGAGACCTGGAACGAGCTGCTGGACGTGCGCGGGGAGCTGGTCACCTTCCGCGGCGTGGTGCGCCTGGTGGACGAGGGCGTGACGATCCCCTCGGTCTCCACGCTGCGGTTCCGCTCCCGGGAAGCCGTCGAGGCCTCGCTGGCCCGGTGCGGGTTCGAGACCCTCGAGGTGCGCGACGCGGCGGACCGGCCGGGCCGGGAGTGGGTGTTCCTCGCCCGCCGCACCGACTGACCCGGGCCGGGCGGGTGTCGGCGGCCCGGAGTAGCGTTCCGTCGATG
>CAZMDO010000349.1:0-3094 GCA_964564445.1 uncultured Ruaniaceae bacterium
TCACCTACTGGCAGTGGCTCTCCCTCACCCTCGCCGCCCCGGTGGTGGTCTGGGGCGCCTGGCCGTTCCACCGGGCCGCCTGGACCAACCTGCGCCACGGTGCGGCCACGATGGACACGCTCATCTCCATCGGCACCCTGGCGGCGCTCGGCTGGTCGGTGTACGCGCTGTTCCTGGGCACCGCCGGGATGCCCGGGATGCGGCACGAGTTCACCCTCACCATCGCCCGCGGGGACGCCGCGGCGAACATCTACCTCGAGGTCGCCGCCGGGGTGACCACGTTCATCCTGCTCGGCCGCTACTTCGAGCTGCGCGCCCGCCGCCGCGCCGGGGACGCGCTGCGCGCCCTGCTGGACCTCGGCGCCAAGGACGTCACCCTGCTGCACGGTGGGACGGAGGTGCGCCGCCCGGCGAGCGAGCTGGTCGTGGGCGACGAGTTCGTGGTGCGCCCGGGGGAGAAGATCGCCACCGACGGCGTCGTGACCAACGGACGCTCCGCCGTCGACACCTCCATGCTCACCGGCGAGTCGGTACCGGTGGAGGTGGCCGAGGGGGACACCGTGGTGGGCGCCTCGCTGAACCAGGGCGGGCGGATCGTGGTCCGCGCCACCCGGGTGGGCGCGGACACCCAGCTCGCGCAGATGGCCGCCCTGGTGGAGGAGGCGCAGAACGGCAAGGCGCAGGTGCAGCGGCTCGCCGACCGGATCTCGGCGGTGTTCGTGCCGGTGGTGCTGGTGATCGCGCTCGGCACCCTGGTCGGCTGGCTGGTCACCGGCCACCCGGCCGCCGAGGCGTTCACCGCCGCGGTGGCCGTGCTGATCATCGCCTGCCCGTGCGCGCTCGGCCTGGCCACCCCCACCGCGCTGCTCGTGGGCACCGGTCGCGGGGCGCAGATGGGCGTGCTGATCCGCGGTCCCGAGGTGCTGGAGTCCACCCGCCAGATCGACACCGTGGTGCTGGACAAGACCGGCACCGTGACCACCGGCACGATGACGGTCCACGGGGTGCACCCCGCCGAGGGCGTGACGGCGCAGGAGGTGCTGGCCCGGGCCGGGGCCGTGGAGCACGCCTCCGAGCACCCGATCGGCGCCGCGATCGCCGCCGCTGCCGCCGAGCAGGGCGAGCTGGCCGAGGTCACCGACTTCGAGAACCTCGCCGGCCGCGGGGTGCGCGGCACCGTGGCGGGCACCGAGGTGCTCGCCGGGCGGCCGAGCCTGTTCACCGAGCACACCCGGGACGCGGCCATCCAGCGCGCGCAGCAGGAGGCCGACGAACGGGGTCTGACCGTGGTCGCGGTCGGCTGGGACGGCGCCGTGCAGGGGCTGATCGAGGTCGGCGACACGGTCAAGGACACCTCCGCCGCCGCGATCGCCCGGCTCCGCGAGCTCGGCCTGACCCCGGTGCTGCTCACCGGCGACAACCGCGCCACCGCTGAGCGGGTGGCCGCCGAGGTGGGTATCGAGGAGGTCGTCGCCGAGGTGTTGCCCGCCGAGAAGGTGGACGCGGTGCGCGCCCTGCAGGCCGGCGGGAAGGTGGTGGCGATGGTCGGCGACGGGGTCAACGACGCCGCCGCCCTGGCCACCGCCGACCTGGGCCTGGCGATGGGCACCGGCACCGATGCGGCGATCCAGGCCGGGGACATCACCCTGGTGCGCGGCGACCTGCGCGCAGCGGTGGACGCCGTCCGGCTCTCCCGGCGCACGCTGAGCACGATCAAGGGCAACCTGTTCTGGGCGTTCGCCTACAACGTGGCCGCGATCCCGGTGGCCGCCGCCGGGCTGCTCAACCCGATGCTCGCCGGTGCGGCGATGGCGTTCTCCTCGGTGTTCGTGGTGACCAACAGCCTGCGGCTGCGTCGGTTCCGCTCCGAGGTGCCGCAGGTGCGCTGACCGCGCTGGCTGCTGGCTGTGCCGGCCGGTTCAGTGGCGCTGGTCGAGCAGCTGGCGGGCCAGGCTGACCGAGCAGACCTCGTTGACGTGCTCCACGTGCGCGCGCAACGACGCCGACATCGCGGCCCGGCCCCGGACGGCACCGGCCATCGCGGTGGCCAGCGCCCCGATCCGGGAGGTCTCACCGCCCAGGTTGGCCGCCAGCACGCTGGTGCGGGTCGGGTCCGCCTCGCCGCGCACCAGCAGCCCCACCGCAGCGGGCACCGACTCCGCGGCCGCCTTCGACACCCCGACCACGTCGTACAGGCGGGTGAGGAACGCCTGGTCGTCGGGAGCCCGCACCGCGATCTCCCGGGCCAGCAGCGACCGCTCGATCACCGAGGGCGCCACGTCCTGGGCGCCACGGCCGCCGATCGCCTCCACCGCCCGGATCCCCATCTCCAGGTGCGCGGCGAGGAACACCGCATCGGTGGACCCGTCCGGGGCGTCGACCGCCGAGGAGATCGTGCCCGCCACCAGGGCCGCCCCAGCCAGGGCGCTCGCGGTGGCCCGGGTGCCGCCCAGCCGCACGATGTGGGCCGCGATCGCGTGCTCGTCCCGGCAGGCGATCCCGACCGGGAGCAGCCGGTGGGCGGTCAGGCTGGTGCCGTCGGGCCGGGCGGCGCGGGCGGACACCGGCCGGCGCAGCGGCTGCGGCCATCGTGCCGCGAGCTGGAACGCGGCGCGGGTGGCGCTGCCCATCGCCCCCACCGGTCCGTCGCCCGGAGCCGGCACCGGGGCGGCCGCCAGGTCGCTGATCCACCCGAAGTGGCACCGGATGCGGTGCTGTGGCCAGCCGCGGGCCGGGCGGCCCATCGCGTCACCGAGCGCAAGACCGCTGAGCGCGCCCGCGGCGCGGTCCAGCGTGTGCTCGGTCGACTGGCTGAGTAAGGCCACGCAAGGTCCTCCCGGTCCATGGAGTCCGAAGTCAGTGCTGCGGCCGACTCAGCTACCTGGCCGCGTGATGATGTCCCACGATTGGTCCCAGAATAGGGCGCGCGGGTCCGCTCGGGTAGCGAAATAGAGATATCCACCACACGGACGGGGCTAGGGCACCCGGACCCGCAGGCTGCCGTGGCTGACCTGCGCCCGCACCGCGACCGCCCGGCCGACGTACTCCCCGTCCAGCTGGAAGTCCTCCGGCCGGCGCAGCTGCAACCGCACCT
>CAZMDO010000350.1:0-3091 GCA_964564445.1 uncultured Ruaniaceae bacterium
CTCCTCTCAGCCGGAGCGCAGCGATCTCGCGCAGCTGCTCCGCCGCGATCCGGCGCTCGTCGTCGGGGGTGTTGGTCAGTCTCTGCTGCAGCTGGTCGAGGATCTCCTCGGCGCTGCGTCCGGCGGCGCGGATGAGGAAGACGTGGCCGAACCTGGCCTCGTAGGCAGCGTTGCCCTCGGCGAGCCGCGCCTGGGTGCCGGTGTCGGTGGCGACGCCGGACTGCTCCCGGCGGGACATCTGCGCGTCAGCCTCCTGACCGCGCGCCTTCTCGCCGATCCGCGGGTGGCGGGCCAGGGCGGAGTCGACCTCCTCGTCGGTCCACGGCTGGGCGGCGCCCAGCGCGGCCTCGGCCACCTCGTCCACGCTCGCGTAGGGCCGCCCGGCGACGATCTCCTCGACCCAGCGGTCCACGTGGGCGCAGGCCCGCACGAGCTCGGCCGCCTCAGCCGGTGCTGCGGTGTTGAAGTCCTTCAGCTCCATTGCCGTTCCTTTCACGGACGACACGAGGACGTCCGTATTCACGTCGAATCCGGTCGTCCACATGATCGTTCTACACCGGGATGGCTTCCTCGGAGAGTTTCCGTCAAGTGGAAGCGAACTTCTAGTATGCAGACTTTAGGAGGATCTCATCGCGATGTCAAGAGCGGTCGGAGGGCCTCGACGTGATGGCGGCCACGTCGACGCTCAGACATCGTCACCGGCGGCGGGCTCGTCCTCGAGGCCGCCGCCCGGAAAAGGCTCGACGGGCCGACCACCGGCTGCGGTCGGCCCGTCCGGGCGGGTGGTGCGGTCAGGACCCGAGCAGCTCACCACGCAACCGGGCGACATGACCGCTCGCGTCGACGTCGTACTCCGCGGAGCGGAGCGTGCCGTCGGGGTTGACCACGAAGGTGGACCGACGCACGCCGACCACCTGCTGGCCGTTGACCGTCTTCGGACCCCACGCACCATAGGCGTCGGCCACGGCGTGGTCGCCGTCCGAGGCGAGCGGGAAGGTCAGCCCCTCGCTCTGGGCGAAGTCCTGCAGCTGCGCGATCGAGTCCGGGGAGATGCCCACGACCGCGTACCCGGCGGCCGACAGCGAGGACAGGTTGTCCCGGAAGTCGCAGGCCTCGGTGGTGCACCCAGGGGTCGCGGCCTTCGGGTAGAAGTACACGATCACCCCCTGCTCGGCCCCCGCGAGGGCGCCGGACAGCGAGACATCCTCGCCGGTGTGGGCGGTCAGGGTGAAGTCGGGCGCCGCGGCGCCTGCGGTCAGCTCGGTCATCAGTCCATCCGTTCGTAGGCGGGCAGGGTGAGGAAGTCCACGTAGTCGTCGGAGACGGCGACCTCGAGGAAGAGCGACTTCGCCTCGTCGTAGTCGGCCGGCTCCCCCGGCAGGGTGGGCACGACCTCCTCCACCAGGCGCTCGACGAGCTCGGCGGTGACCACCTGGTGGGTGTCGGCCAGCTCGATGCTGTTGTGCAGCCACTGCCAGATCTGCGAGCGGGAGATCTCGGCGGTGGCGGCATCCTCCATCAGGTTGTGGATACCGACCGCACCGAGGCCGCCCAGCCAGGCGCGCAGGTACTGCAGGGCGACATCGATGTTGTTGCGCAGCCCCTCCTCGGTGACCTCGCCCGGCGTCGAAGCGACGTCGAGCAGGTCGGCCGCGGTGACGCGGACGTCCTCGCGCTTGTTGTCGATCTGGTTCGGCGCCTCGCCCAGCACCTCGGTGAACACCTCCTTGCAGGTGGCCACCATGCCGGGGTGGGCCACCCAGGAGCCGTCGAAGCCGTCGCCGGCCTCCCGCGCCTTGTCCGCCCGGACCTTCTCGAACGCGGCGGCGTTCACCGCTTCGTCCTTGCTCGGGATGAAGGCCGCCATCCCGCCGATGGCATGCGCACCGCGCTTGTGGCAGGTGTGCACCAGCAGCTCGGTGTAGGCCCGCATGAACGGCACGGTCATGGTGATGGCGTTCCGGTCCGGGAGCAGGAACTCCTTGCCACGGGTGCGGAAGTTCTTGATCACGGAGAACAGGTAGTCCCAGCGGCCGGCGTTCAGCCCGGCGGAGTGCTCCCGCAGCTCATAGAGGATCTCCTCCATCTGGAACGCGGCCGGGATGGTCTCGATCAGGCAGGTGGCCCGGATCGTGCCCCGCGGGAAACCGAGGAAGTCCGAGGCGATGGTGAACGCGTCGTTCCAGATCCGCGCCTCGAGGTGGTGCTCCATCTTCGGCAGGTAGAAGTAGGGCCCCTGCCCCTTCTCGATCTGTCGCAGTCCCGCCGTGGCCACGTACAGCGCGAAGTCCACCAGCGACCCGGAGGTGACCTCGCCATCGACGAGGATGTGCTTCTCGTCCATGTGCCAGCCGCGCGGACGGACCACGATGGTGGCCAGCTCCTCGTCCGGCTTCAGCGCGTAGGTCTTGCCGTTCTCGGCGGTGAAGTCGATGGTGCGGTTGATCGCGTCGAGCAGGTTGAGCTGACCACCGATCACCGAGTCCCACCCGGGGGTGTTCGCATCCTCCTGGTCGGCCAGCCACACCTTCGCACCGGCGTTGAGGGCGTTGATGGTCATCTTGCGGTCGGTGGGGCCGGTGATCTCCACCCGGCGGTCCACCAGCCCCGGGGCCGGCGGGGCCACCTGCCAGCTCTCGTCGGCCCGGATGTGGGCGGTCTCCTCGAGGAAGTCGAGGGTGCCGCCCGCGGCGAGGTCGGCGACCCGCTCCTGGCGGGCGGCGAGCGCCTCGGCACGGCGGCCGGCCAGGGCGCGGTGCAGCTCGACGATCAGCTCCTGCGCGGACTCGGTGAGCACCTCCTCTGCCCGCTCCGGCAGGTCCCCTGCAATCTCGATCCCACTGACGTTGGCCATTCCCGACTCCCATCCAAGGTCGTGATGATGCAGCTTGCCCGTACGATACGGCCGTCGTCGGGGCTGCGCATGGGTGTTCGGTGGGCCTGGAGCGCCGCTGAGCACCCATTTTCCGTATTGTGGACTTTGCTTTCCTCGAACGGTACCAGGTTATCTTGATATCGACAGATCGTCTGCACGGCCTGGCTGTGGGCCTGCCCACGCGGGCACCGCGCGACGGCGCCGGGCAGCCCGTGG
>CAZMDO010000351.1:0-3085 GCA_964564445.1 uncultured Ruaniaceae bacterium
GGTGCGTCGTCGGGAAGGGGGCGGACCCGCCCTGCCCGTGGTGCGTCGTCGACGGCCCGGAACTGCCCGAGCTGCGCACGGCGGCCACGACGACCACCACGAGCGCCACCAGGGCCACCATCCCGATCATGTACGGGATGCCGAACCAGCCGTCCCACCAGAAGCCGACCCGGGAGAGGCCGATCACGGTGAACACGATCGCCCCCACCAGGGCAGCGTCGAACCGGCCGCGGATCGCCTCCTGCAGGTGGATCCGGCCGTCGGCAGCCTCCGGCAGCAGCGCCCAGGCGAGCCCGTACACGAGCAGCCCGAGCCCACCGAACAGCGTGATCACCAGGAACACGCCGCGCACGATCAGCGGGTCGATACCCAGCCGGGCGCCGATCCCACCGGCCACGCCGCCGATCCACCGCTCCTGGCTGCGCGGCAGGTTCATCCGGCGCAGGGAGTCGAAGAATCCGTCCATCGCGCCGGGGCCGGCCGGCGGAGGTGGGGGAGGTGTCGAAGTCATACCCAGAAGTCAACATGGTGGGGAGCTCCGGCGGTATCGGGGGACACCCTGACCCGTCCCTGATCCTGCCTGCCCGGAATGGTCCGGCCGGGTCCGGAGGATCCCTGAAATCCGCGTGATCGGGCGGAAAATGTGCCCTCCGACACGGTCGAGGGCCGCTGCGCGTGCCACGATGGCACCGTGACCACCCCACCGCCGGCAACACCGGCCGCCCGCGCGGGTGCCGACCACCGGGTCGGCCAGCTCCCGCTGCGCCGGCCGCTGTCCGGGCGCGTGCTGCTCGGTGTCTGCGCCGGCCTGGCGGTCCACCTGGGCGTGCGGGCGAGCGTGGTGCGCGGGGTCTTCGCCCTGCTCACCCTGTTCGCAGGCGCCGGCGCGGTGCTCTACCTCTGGTTCGTGGTGACCGTGCCGGTCGGCGACCCGCGCGACGCCGCCGCGCAGGCGCGGCCCACCCGGCTGACGCGGCTGGTGCCGCGGCTGCGGGCCAGCACCACCTCCCGGCCCACCGGCGACCTGGTGGTCGGCGGGGCGCTGCTGCTGGTGGCCGCGGTGCTGCTGGTGCTGCAGACCGGCGCTGCCGGCGGCATCACCTGGGTGCTGCCCCTGCTGGTGCTGGTCGCCGGGGCGGCCCTGGCGTGGAGCCAGCTGGACGCGGTGGAGAAGCAGCGTCTGGCCGGGGAGCCAGTGCGGCGCCGGTCGGTGGTGCTGCGCGTCGGTGGCGGTGTGGCGCTGGCGATCCTCGGCGTGATGATCTTCGTGGCCCAGGGCCGCCCGATCGCCGACGTGGTCACCGGTGTGCTCGCCGGGCTGGCGATCCTGGCCGGCACCGCGTTCGTGCTCGCCCCGCTCGGGCTGCGGCTGTGGCGGGACCTGGTGGCCGAGCGGGCCGCGCGGGAGCGGGAGGCCGAGCGTGCGGACATCGCCGCACACCTGCACGACTCCGTGCTGCAGACCCTCTCCCTGATCCGCTCCCGCGCGGACGACCCGCAGTTCGTGCGGCAGATGGCCCGCGGGCAGGAGCGGGAGCTGCGCGAGTGGCTCTACACCGACCGCGCGGAGGAGGGCGACTCGGTGGCGCAGGCGCTGCGGGACGCCGCCGCGGAGGTGGAGGACTCCCGCGGGGTGCCGATCGACGTGGTCACCGCCGGGGACGCCACCCCGGACGAGCGCACGGCCGCTCTGATCGCCGCCACCCGGGAGGCGCTGATCAACGCGGTGAAGCACGGTGCGCCGCCGGTCTCGGTGTACGTGGAGGTTGGGGCCGGTATGACCGAGGTGTTCGTGCGCGACCGGGGTGAAGGTTTTGACCTGGATGCCATCCCGGAGGACCGGCACGGCATCCGCGGCTCCATCTACGAGCGGATGGCCCGGCACGGCGGACGCGCCACCATCCGCACCGGCACCGCGCGCGGCACCGAGGTGCATCTGGCGATGCCGCACGCAACCAGCCCAGCAGGGCACGCGACCAGCCCGTCAGGAGGGGACCGATGACGTTACGAGTGGTGCTGGTGGACGACCACCGGATGATCCGCACCGGGGTGCGCAGCGAGCTGGAGGAGGACCTGGAGGTGGTCGGCGAGGCCGCCGACGTGCCCTCGGCCATCGCCGTGACGCGCCAGCAGCTGCCGGATGTGGTGCTGCTGGACGTGCACCTGCCCGGCGGGCAGGGTGGCGGCGGGGCCGAGGTGCTGCGCGGCTGCGCCGACGTGCTGGACCGGGTGCGGTTCCTGGCGCTGTCGGTCTCCGATGCCGCAGAGGACGTGGTCTCGGTGATCCGCGCCGGCGCCCGCGGGTACGTCACCAAGGCGATCATCGGCGCCGACCTGTCCGACGCGATCCGCCGGGTGGCCGGTGGCGACGCGGTGTTCTCCCCGCGGCTGGCCGGGTTCGTGCTGGACGCCTTCGGCACCGCCCCCGCGGACGTGGCCACCGCCGACGACGAGCTGGACCGCCTCTCCGCCCGCGAGCAGGAGGTGATGCGGCTGATCGCCCGCGGCTACACCTACCGGGAGGTCGCCAGCGAGCTGTTCATCTCGATCAAGACGGTGGAGACGCACGTCTCGGCGGTGTTGCGCAAGCTGCAGCTGAGCTCTCGGCACGAGCTGACCCGGTGGGCGGCGGTGCGCCGGCTGCTCTGACCGGCTGCCCAGGTGTCTGCAGCACGGATCGGCATCTGCGGTGCTCCCGGGAGTGCATCCGAGTCCGATCCGTGCTGCAGACGGCCGTCTGCTGGAGCGCGCGAGCGGGGTCGGCCTAGCGTTAGCGTGGACCCATGACACGTATCGCCATCATCGGCGGCCACGGCAAGGTCGCCCTCCGGCTCGCCCCCCTGCTCACCGGCCGCGGCGAGACTGTCACCGCTGTGATCCGCAACCCCGACCACACCGCCGAGGTGGAGGCCACCGGCGCCCGCGCCGTGGTCGCCGACCTCGAGGCCCTGTCGGCCACCCAGATCGCCGAGGTGATCGCCGGGCACGACGCCGTGGTCTGGTCCGCCGGCGCCGGCGGCGGCAACCCGACCCGCACCTACGCCGTGGACCGGGACGCCGCGATCCGCACCATGGACGCCGCCCA
>CAZMDO010000352.1:0-3083 GCA_964564445.1 uncultured Ruaniaceae bacterium
GACGACCGGCCGTGGCTGGACGGCGGCACCGTCTCCGCCGACGGCCGGCAGACCCGGGTGCCGGTGCGCAGCGTGCGCGCCCGGACCGCGGACGCGATGGTCGCCTCGGCGTTCACCGCACCGCACGTGACCGAGTTCGTCACCGTGGACGTGACGAAGAGCATGCGCCTGGTGGAGCGGCTGAAGTCGGACCGGGACTTCGCCGACGTGCGCGTCACCCCGTTGCTGATCGCCGCCAAGGCGCTGGTGCTGGCGATCCGGCGGCACCCGATGATCAGTGCCTCCTGGGACGACGAGACCCAGGAGATCGTCTACAAGCACTACATCAACCTCGGTATCGCGGCCGCCACCCCCCGCGGGCTGGTGGTGCCGAACATCAAGGACGCGCACCGGCTGTCCATGCTCGAGCTCGCTCAGGAGATCTCCGCACTGACCAGCACCGCCCGGGCCGGCAAGACCCAGCCGGCGGCGATGAGCGACGGGACGGTCACCATCACCAACGTCGGCATCTTCGGCATCGACACCGGGACCCCGATCCTGAACCCGGGAGAGTCGGCGATCCTGGCGCTCGGTGCGATCTCGCAGCGGCCGTGGGTGCACAAGGGCAAGGTCAAGCCGCGCTGGGTGACCCAGCTGGCGCTCTCCTTCGACCACCGGCTGGTGGACGGCGAGCTCGGCTCCCGGGTGCTGCACGACGTCGCGGTGATCATGGAGAACCCGGAGCGCGGCCTGGTCTGGGGCTGAGCTCAGGCCCGGTGCTGCGGGGGCACGTACAACCGTTCCGTCGGCACCAGCTTGCCGGTCGGCGTGTCCACGATCCGGATGCCGAGGAGGTCGCGGACGATCTGCAGGTCGGAGCCGACCTCCAGGTCCCAGATCCCGATCAGCGCCGGCTCGATGGCGCAGACCTGGTTGAAGTCGGTGATCTTCCAGCTCGCAGGGTCGGAGAGGTACTCGCTGGTGTCGATGTGGCTCATGATCCGCCAACCGTTGTCCGCACCGACCTGGGAGGGTTTGCGCAACATCCAGCGCACCACCCCGGCGCCGCTGAGCACGTTGGTGGTGGCCAGGCAGGCGCCGGCGTCCGGGATGAACTCGGGGTAGTCGGCTGGTGGGCCGCTGGGCTGCTCGGTCACTGCGGCTGTCCTCCTCGCACCTCGTAGTCCTCGACCAAGTGCTGCACCAGCGGTTGGTTCTCCGCAGCCATCGCGATGATCTCCCGCACCGTGTGCGCTCTGGAGGCCCGTGCATCCAGGTCGAGATCGGGCCGGTCGAAGAACGCCTCGTACATCGGCAGCTTCTGCTCGTGGCCGAGTGAGGAGAGCCGGTAGAGCATCGCCAGCGGCGCGCCGTCCCGGGGGTCGATCCGGTTCACGTCCGCGCCGCCCTCGAGCAGTCGGCGCAGCAGCGGGCCCTCGAGCGCGGGGTCGTGCTCACGCTGGCCGAGCAGGACGTGCAGCACCGTGGTCCCGCTCGTGGTCACCACGGATGCGTCCGCACCGTCGTCCAGCAGCCGGTTGGCGATCGCTGCCCGCGTGGCCGGGTCACGGTTGGCCAGGGCGCCGAACAGCACCGTCTGCCCGGAGCCGCTGTTGACGAAGAACGGGGTGACGGCCGGGTCGTACTCCGCCAGGAACGACTCCAGGGTCGCCCGCTTGGCTTGCAGTACCGGATTCCCCACAAGCTCACCTTTCCCTCGGACCGGACGCTACCCGGCTCCTAGTGTCGCAGACGCTCTGGGCGCCTATTCGTCCATGTGCGAGCGGTTCCGGTCCGGATCTTGGACGACGTAGTTCCCGGGGTCCCGGTACTCGGCGAGGAACTCCTCCTTGGAGATGTCGCCGCTGAGGTAGTCGTCGCGGAGCTCGCTGTACTTGGCGTCCTGGCGGTGGCCCATATCCCACGTCCCGGTGCGGGGCTCGCCCTTCGTCCAGGTGACCAGGTCCCAGCTGTCGTCGGTGCGCTGCACCCAGACCTGGTTCTTGCCGGGGGCCGGAAGCGGGTTGCCGTGCTGGTCCACCAGGGAACCGTTTCCGGCGTCGCGGACCTGTGCGTCGTGGGTGTCCTTCCACACGGTCTCGACCTGACCCTCGTCGTACTTGGGTCGGTTGTTGGCATAGGGGAGCCGCTTGCCCTTGTCGTCGTAGCCGTAGCTGCCCGGTTCACCGCGGCGCGGCAGCTTCGTCTTCCGGGGCCGGGCGGGTGCCTCGGGGGCGAGGTCGGAGTCGGTCTCGGTGATGCGGCGGTTGTTGTCGCGGATCTTCTGCGCCTGGGCATCCTGGCGCTCGCGGAAGGCGCGTTTGATCCGGTGCGCCGCCCTCTCCAACGCCTCGAGGATCTCCTCGGCGTTCCTTCTCATCGGTCCGGACATGTCTCTCCCTAGGACGCAAAGATGGGCAGGCTCATCACCTGCGAGATGAAGGTGTCGACGATGTCCTCCTGGTCCGCACCGCAGTCCTCGATCGCCTGCGCCAGGTCCTCCATCAGGTCATAGCTGACGTCGAACGTGGGCGTCTGGTCGCCGCCGGTGGTCATCGGCGCGTCGAGGATCGCCTCAGCGAGGCCGGCGACCGTGTCGGTGAGCGGCTCCACGACCATCACCAGGAGCTGTCCGGCGAGCTCCTCGACGGCGATGTCGGTGGCGATGTCCAGCGCCTTCTTCCGGGCGGCGATGATCGCGGCGTTCGCGGCGACGCTGGCGCCGAGCGTGACCACGGCACTGGCAGCCGCTGCCGCGATCTGGGCCGCCGTGATGGTCAGCTCGGCGATGACCTTGAGCTTGAGCGCGGTGACCGCGGCCGCGAACACGTCGATACCGTCCGCCACACCAGGGAGCAGCTCCAGGAGCTGGTCCATGTTCTGCGTGCGGTTGTCCTTCCACGCCTCGATGTAGGCCGTTGCGGCCTTCGAGGTGAACGCTTCGGACAGCTCACCCTCGATCTTGGCATCGAGCGTGTCCAACGTCCCTTGCAGGTCGACCCGCAGGGTGCGGACCAGCTCGGCAGCCTCCCGGATCGCGTCCTCGTCCAGGTTCGGCCACTCGTAGCCGAGCAGGTCGAGCACGTAGTCCAGCTCGCCCGGAA
>CAZMDO010000353.1:0-3079 GCA_964564445.1 uncultured Ruaniaceae bacterium
AGGTTCTTCGGCACCATCTCGCCGATCACCACGTGCAGGTAGACCACGATCGCCAGCGCGATCACCAACGCCACCGCGTGGCTCGCCGCAGCGGGCAGCCCCAGCGCGCCGAGCGGCACCTCGAGCAGGTGTGCGATCGCCGGTTCGGCGACCGCACCCAGGCCCACCGAGCAGATGGTCACCCCGAGCTGGGCGCAGGCGAGCATCAACGAGACGTGCTCCAGTGCCCAGAGCACGGTCTTGGCCGACCGTGAGCCCTCCTCGGCCAACGGCTCCACCTGCGAGCGCCGCACCGACATGATCGCGAACTCGGCCCCCACGAAGAAGGCGTTGCCGGCCAGCAGCAGCACCGCGACCAGCAGGGCCGTGCCCGTGCTCATCGCTCCTCCTCGGCCTCGGCCCGGGGCAGTGCCCGCACCCGCAGCGTGTCCACCCGGCGCCCGTCCATGGCCTCCACCCGGAGCCAGACGCCCGGCACCTCGACCTCGTCACCCACCTGCGGCAACCGGCCGAGCACGGTCATCACCAGGCCGCCGAGGGTCTCGTAGGGCGCCTCGTCCGGGACGCGCAGCCCGGTGCGCAGCACCAGCTCGTCCGGGCGCACCGTCCCGGGCACCAGCCAGGACTCCTCCGGGCCGGCGCGCACGTCCCGGCGGCGGCGGTCGTGCTCGTCGGCCACCTCACCGACCAGCTCCTCGACCACGTCCTCCAGGGTGACCACCCCGGAGGTGCCGCCGAACTCGTCCACCACGATCGCCATCTGCAGCCCGTTGCGCAGGCTGACCAGCAGCGGGGCCAGCCGGGCGGTCTCCGGCACCTGCGGGGCCTCGTCCATCAGCGCCCCGACCGGCACCTCCGCGCGCCGTTCGTGCGGCACGCCGATCGCCCGGCGCAGCTGCACGATGCCGACCACCTCGTCCGGGGAATCCTCGATCACCGGGAACCGGGAGTGCCCGGTGCTGCGGGCCAGCGCCACCAGCTCCTCGGCACTGGCGTCCCGGGCCAGGGTCTGCATCCGCATCCGGTCGGTCATCACGTCCAGCGCGGTGAGCTCACCGAAGCCGATCGAGCGGGTGAGCAGCAGCGCGGTGGACCGCTCCAACGTGCCGGCCTTGGCCGAGTGCCGCACCAGCGCGGCCAGCTCGGTGGCCGACCGACCCCCGCCGAGCTCCTCCCGCGGCTGTACGCCGAAGGCGTGCAGGATCTTGTTCGCCGAGCCGTTCAGCACGGTGATCATCGGCCGCAGCGCCGTGGTGAACGCGTGCTGCGGGCGCACCACCACCCGGGCCACCCGCATCGGGTCGGAGATCGCCCAGTTCTTCGGCACCAGCTCGCCGAACAGCATGGAGAACGTGTTCACGATCACCAGGCTGACCACCACGGCGACCGCCGCCGCCACCGCCTCGGCCAGGGCGGTCAGCGCCAGGCCACGGGCGAGCAGGTTCGCCAGGGCCTCCTGCATCGTGTAGCCGAGGAGCACCGTGGTCAGGGTGATGCCCACCTGGGCGCCGGAGAGCTCGGTGGCGAGCTGGCGCAGCGCGCGCTGCACGAGGTGGGCGGTGCGGTCCTTGCCGCCGGCGGCCCGCTTGTCCACCGCGGCGGGGTCCAGAGCCACCAAGGAGAACTCGGCAGCGACGAACAGGGCGGTGCCGGCGGTGAGCAGCACGCCGAGCGCAACCAGGAGCCAATCGGTGATCATCGCGCCGGTTTGTACCTCGAGGCGCCGGTATGGCCAGACATGATGAGCGCAAGGGTAACCGGCCCGGCGGGCCGCGGACAACGAATCGCACCCAGGAGTGCCCCCAGCACAGCCGGCAGATGTGCCAGGCTGTGCCGCATGAGCACCCCGAGCACCGTCGTCCTGGTGGTGGAGGACGAACCGGAGATCGCCACCCAGATCGCCCGCAGGCTGGAGGCCGAAGGCTGGCACGCACACACCGTGGGCGACGGCCTGGCCGGGGTGAGCGCGGCCTCCCGGCTGCAGCCGGACCTGATAGTCCTGGACGTGATGCTGCCGGGTATCGACGGGCTGGAAGCGTGCCGCCGGATCCAGTCCGAGGCCACCAGCGCCGGCCGGCAGGTCCCTCCGATCATGATGCTCACCGCCCGCGACGACGAGACCGACATGCTCGTCGGGCTCGGGGTCGGCGCCGACGACTACATGACCAAGCCGTTCTCGATGCGCGAGCTGCTCGCCCGGCTGAAGGTGCTGCTCCGCCGGGTGGAACGCTCCCAGACGGTGCCCGCGGCCGCCGGGGAGCCACCGCTGCAGCTCGGCGACCTGACGATCGACAAGGCGGCCCGCCGGGTCCGCCGCGCCGGAGACGAGGCGCACCTGACCCCCACCGAGTTCGACCTGCTCGTCTGCCTGGCCTCCAGCCCGCGCACCGTGCTCTCCCGGGAGCGGCTGCTGGCCGAGGTGTGGGACTGGGCCGACGCCTCGGGCACCCGCACCGTGGACTCCCACATCAAGGCGCTGCGCCGCAAGCTCGGACCGGACCTGATCCGCACGGTGCACGGGGTGGGATACGCGCTGGAGCCCACACAATAGTCAGGTGAGCACTCCCCCGCGCCCGTTCCGCCACGCCCGCACCGAGAGCGGGTGGCAGGAGGCGCGGCACGCGCTCTACCGGGACCTGCGCCCGCTGGACCCGCTGCGCTCGATCAAGATGAAGCTGATCGTGATCATCGGGGCGATGGTCGCGCTGTTCACCCTGGTCACCTGGGCCGGGGACCAGTTCGGCTTCGGCGTGCTGCGCACGTTCCCGGTGGCGCTGGTCTGCTCCCTGGTGCTCACCCAGATCCTCGCCCGCGGGATGACCCGACCGCTGCGGGAGATGACCGCCGCGGCCCGGGCGATGGCCCGCGGCGACTACAGCCAGCAGGTGCACACCGACAGCCAGGACGAGGTCGGTGAGCTGGCGGCGGCGTTCAACTCGATGGCCGAGGACCTGGACACCCTGGACACCCAGCGCCGGGAGATGGTCGCGAACGTCTCGCACGAGCTGCGTACGCCCGTCGCCGCGCTCCGGGCGCAGCTGGAGAACCTCGCCGACGGCGTGGTCCCACCTTCTCCGGA
>CAZMDO010000354.1:0-3071 GCA_964564445.1 uncultured Ruaniaceae bacterium
CGCCACGACGGAACGTGAGCTCGGTGGTGCGCTCCCGAACCGCGCGATAGCTCTCGTCGCTGAGCTCGGCGAAGAGCGGAGCGGATCGGACCACGGCCTCGTCCATCGGAGGTTCCCTTCATCTCGGTGTGAGGTCAGCCACAGTCTGCCATTCTTCTGGGGGTCGGCGTGCCCGCAACGCGGCACGAGGTGCATGCCGGGGCGGCTGGCTTCGCTAGATTTCCGGGGTGGAGCAACCTTTTGCCGGGATGCGCCGTGTAGAGGGTATGAGCATCTTCGCGACGGCGTCTGCCGACCTGCCCGGTGCTGCCTGCCCGCCCGCTCGGCCCGACGACGTCCCGCCCGTGGGGTTCGAGGACGTCGCCGGGATGTCCAGGGACGCGGAGTTCACCGCGTTCGTGGGCGAGCTCCGGTCCGGACCTCGCCCGCACCGCGTGGTTCCTCTGCGGGGACGTGCACCAGGCCGAGGAGCTCACCCAGCAGGCCCTGGTCCGCACCTACCTGAAGTGGTCCACGGCCCGGGAGGGGGAGCCGCTGGCCTACGCACGCAAGGTGCTCGCGAACCTGCGGATCGACTCCTGGCGCAAGCGGCGGCGCGAGGTGCTCTCGTCCGCTCTGCCCGAGCGGGAGAGCGCTGATTCCGCCGGCATGCTCGCCGAGCGTGACCGGTTGGTGCGTGCGCTGCTCACCCTGCCGCCCCGCCAGCGCAGGTTCGTGGTGCTCCGGCACCTGATGGGGCTGCGCGAGGCGGAGGTGGCCGACGACCTCGGCGTCTCGGTCGGCACGGTGAAGTCCACGGTGTCCCGGTCGCTGTCGCGGCTGCGCAAAGCGCTCGAGGAGCAGGACCGGATCGACGAGAGGACAGACCAATGAGCCACCGACCGGACGAGGACCTGCTGGCGGCTCGCTACCGTGCCGCCGCTCCCGAGCTCACCGTGGACCCGCAGACCGTGCTCCGTGCCGCCCGGCGCCGACGCAGCATCGGCCGGGTCGGTGTCGCAGCGGTGACCCTGCTCGGCGTGAGCGGGGTCAGCCTCGCCGCCAGCGCGCTCCCGCTCGAGCGTCCGGCACACGTGGCCACCCAGGGCCCGGCCAGCAGCCACCTGGAGCAGCGGCTGCGCACGCTGGCCGACCAGCTGGACGCGCAGGCCACGCCGGTGCCGACCGGGCAGGCGTTCCACGTGCAGAGCACCGACTGGGGCGTTGCTGCCGACGGGCGCGTGGAGATCATCAGCCTGGAACGCACGGCCAACCCGGACGGCACCATCTCGCAGGTCCAGCTGAACACGGGCAAGCGCGATGACCTGGCCGTGGGCGACCCGGTACCGCATGACGCACAGCGCACCGAGATGGGACCGAGCGACCAGGGCCGGCCGGACTGGGCGTTCGAGGACGACCTGCCCGACGACCCGGCCGCGCTGCGCACCGCCTGGCTGGACAGCTGCGGTGTGGACCCCACGGTCGGTGCCACCGAGTACCGGTGCGTGTACGTCGGCATGCAAGAGACCCGCCCGACTGCGATCGACACGGTGGCAGCGGACGTGCTCCGGCTGCTCGTTGACGAGCCCGGCGTGACCATCGAGGAGATCACCGACCGGCTCGGCCGGGACCGGATCGCCGCTACATTCGACCTGCCCGACGAGGGCACGGTCAGCTACCTGATCGATCCCGAGACCGGCCGCATCGACGGCGTGCAGACCGAGGGCGAGCACAGCAGCTGGGTCTCCCGGTGGACCACCGATTGGGTCGAGCCCGCCAGCGGCCAGGACTGAGCAGAGCAGGCCACCCGAGCGCCCCGGGGCTCAGTCCAGGTCCGTCAGCCACTCGGCGAGCAGCCCGGTGACCTCCTCGGGTGCCTCCTCCGGCAGGAAGTGTCCGGCGCCCTCGATGCTCACCTGCGAGTAGCGGGCGCGCACGAAGTTGCCGTCCCGACGGTAGGCGCCCCGCTGGTAGACCGGGTCGGCGGTACCGGACAGGCTCAGCACCGGCACCTCCACCGGCCGGTTCACTCGGGCCAGGTAGCGCCGGCCGTCGAGCCGGGGGGTGGAGCGCACCGACCAGCGCAGCTGCTCCATCGCACTGTGCGCCACGAACGGCAGCCGCATCGCGTCGGTGTACAGGCCCACGTCCGGGCACTGCCAGCCCGGGGCGCTCCACTGGGCCAGCAGGCGGGCCACCAGGTCGCCGTGGGTGATCGAGCGCTCCGGGAACCAGGGCACCTGCACGTACGCCAGCGTCTTCAGCGTGCTGGAGGTGGCCACGCGGGTAGCGTGCCGGTGCAGCGGCACCGGGTGCGGGGCGGCCAGCACCGCCACCGCGCGGGTCACCTGCGGGGTGATCGCCGGCATCGACCAGGCCACCTGCCCGCCCAGACCGTGCCCGACCACCACCGCCGAGGCCGCCCCGAGGGAACGGATCACCCCGCGCACGTCCGCGGCCATGGAGGGGATCGCATACGCCGCCGGCGGCTTGTCCGACCCGGCGTACCCGCGAAGGTCCATCGCGGCGACCCGGAAGCCCAGGGCGGCCAGAGACTCCAGCTGGGCCCGCCATGCCCACCAGAACTGCGGAAAGGCGTGCAGGAGCAGCACGAGGGGAGCTGCGCCGTCATCCTCCCCGGAGATCGCCAGGTGGAACCGGCCCCCGTTCGCTGCCACCATCCGGTGCGTCCACGGACCTTCCGGCACGATGATGGACGGATCGACTCTCACGCCCACCGAGGCTACCGGCGCCCCGGGGCGGGCGGATCCGCCGCGAGGAGGATCTCACCCTCGACCGGAGGGCGCACGCGCGTGAGCCCACCGCAGTGCGTTCAAGCGCCGCGTCGAAGCGCCCGCGCCGCGTCCAAGCGCCGCGCCGCGCACCGCATGGCGCCGCGCACAGGCGAACGGCCGGTGGCCGAGGGCTCGTGCCCCGACCACCGGCCGCCCCGGCCGCCAGCCGTCAACCTCCCGCCGGTCAGTCCCCGGCGGAGCCCTGCATCCCCGCGGTGATCGAGTCCATCACCGTGGAGTCGGCGAGCGTGGTCACGTCGCCCACCGGGCGGTTCTCGGCCACGTCCCGCAGCAGGC
>CAZMDO010000355.1:0-3063 GCA_964564445.1 uncultured Ruaniaceae bacterium
TGTGACCAACCCGACCGCCACCACCTCGCGCCCGTCGGCACCGGCCCGCGCGGGCGTGCGGCTGCGCGCGATGGACGCGCTGCGGCTGCTGGCGGCGCTGGCCGTGGTGCTGTTCCACTTCACCACCCGGGACCACAGCCGGTGGGGCTCCGAGCTGCCCTACGAGGTGTTCCCGGCCCTCTCGCACGTGGTCCGGTACGGCTACGCCGGGGTGCACCTGTTCTTCACCATCAGCGGGTTCGTGATCCTGATGTCGGTGTGGGGTCGCACACCGCGCCAGTTCGTCGCCTCCCGGATCAGCCGGCTCTACCCAGCGTTCTGGGTGGCGGTGCTGGCCACCGCGACGCTGCGCTGGCTGTGGCCACAGTTCGGCGACCGCACCCCGGCCGAGGTGCTGGCGAACCTGACCATGGTCCACGAGCCGTTCGGGATCCCGAGCGTGGACGGGGTGTACTGGACGCTGTGGGTGGAGATGCAGTTCTACCTGCTCATGCTGGCGATGGCGGTCCTGGGCATCACCCGACGGCGGGTGCTCGCCGTGGCCACGGTCCTCCCGCTGGTCTGCACCGCGCTGGTGATGACGGTGCCGCACGTGGACGCCCGGGCCACGGCGATGAGCTGGGCACCCCTGTTCGCCGCTGGGATGGTGCTCTATGTCATCTACCGCGACGGGCACAGCTGGCAACGCTGGTCGCTGGTACTGCTGAACACCGCCCAGGCCGTGCTGATCGCGGCGACGCACAAGATCCACGCGATCGACGCCGTCGCCAGCGGCATGCACACCTCCGCACTGGTCCTCAGCATCGTGGTGCTCGGCACCATCGCGGCGGTCGCCGTGGTCTCCCTGGTGCCGGCGGTGCGGGACCTGGACTGGCAGGTGCTCACCTTCCTCGGCGCGCTCACCTACCCGCTGTACCTGTTGCACGAGTACTTCGGCTGGGCGCTGATCCAGGTGCTGCACCCGGCGCTGGGCAAGTGGCTCACGCTCGCGGCGGCGATGGCCCTCTCCCTGGTGATGGCCTGGCTGGTGCACCGGTACGTGGAGCGACCGGTGCACCGCCCGTTGCGCAAGGCCCTCGAGGGCTCACTGCGCCTGGCCCGCTGACCAGCGCAGCGCAGCCTGCGGAGCACGTCGACCTGCGCGGCGCGGCGCGCGAGGCCACGATGGAACGGCACGCCGACCGACCGGCGGCGACCGACCGACCCAGGAGCATCGATGCCCAACCGCCCCACCCTGCTGACCGTCCTGGGCACGGCGAGTGCCGCCGTCGGCGGGCTGGCCGCCTACGACCTGCTGCAACGCCGGCACTCCGTGCTGCGCAACTACCCGGTCATCGGGCACCTGCGCTACCTGCTGGAGGGGCTGCGCCCGGAGCTGCAGCAGTACTTCATCGAGCGCAACTGGGACGGGCGCCCCTTCGACCGGGACATCCGCTCGGTCATCTACCAGCGCGCGAAGGGCATCCACGGGGAGCAGGCGTTCGGCACCGAGCGGGACGTGAACCGCACCGGCTATGAGTACCTGGTGCACACCATCACCCCGGCCCCCGAACCGGCCGAGCCGCCGCGGGTGCGGATCGGCGGACCGGACTGCTCCCGCCCGTACGACATGGCACTGCTGAACGTGTCCGCGATGAGCTTCGGAGCGCTGTCCGCGAACGCGGTGCGGGCGCTGAACAAGGGGGCCGCGCTCGGCGGCTTCGCGCAGGACACCGGTGAGGGCGGTCTCTCCCCCTACCACGAGGAGCATGGCGGCGACCTGGTCTGGGAGATCGGCACCGGCTACTTCGGCACCCGCACCGCCAACGGTGACTTCGACCCCGAGGACTTCGCGGCCACCGCCGCCAAGGAGCAGGTCAAGTGCGTCTCGCTGAAGCTCAGCCAGGGTGCGAAACCGGGGATCGGCGGGGTGCTGCCGGCGGCGAAGGTGTCCGCGGAGATCGCCCGCATCCGGGAGGTGCCCCAGGGAGAGAAGTGCGTGAGCCCGTCCGCGCACCGGGTGTTCTCCACGCCCACCGGTCTGGTGGAGTTCATCGCCCGGATGCGCGAGCTGGCCGGCGGCAAGCCCGCCGGGTTCAAGCTGTGCGTGAGCTCGCGAGCGGAGGTGCTGGCGATCTGCAAGGCGATGCTGGCGGTGGGCACCGCCCCGGACTTCATCATCGTGGACGGGTCCGAGGGCGGCACCGGCGCGGCGCCGCTGGAGTTCGAGGACCACGTGGGCATGCCGCTGACCCAGGGCCTGATCACCGTGCACAACGCCCTGGTGGGCACCGGCCTGCGGGATCGGATCCGGCTCGGTGCCTCCGGGAAGGTCGCCGCCGGCAACGACATCGTCAAGCGGATCATCCAGGGTGCGGACTACACCAACGCGGCCCGGGCGATGATGATGGCCGTCGGCTGCATCCAGGCCCAGCGCTGCCACACCGGCACCTGCCCGGTGGGCGTGACCACCCAGGACCCGCGTCGCCAGCGGGCGCTGGACGTGGGCGACAAGAGCCTGCGGGTGGCCCGCTACCAGCAGGCGACCGTGGCGGAGGCGGTGAAGATCATGGCCGCGATGGGGGTGCGCCACCCGAGTGAGCTCACCCCGGAGCTGCTCCGCCGGAACGTCACCGAGACCGAGACGGCCTCCTACGCCGAGCTCTACGACTGGCTCGAGCCCGGTGAGCTGCTCGGTGGGGCGCCGCCGGACTGGGCCGCGGCGTGGGAGGCCGCCAGCGCCGACACCTTCGGGCGGGTGGCCATCTGAGGCGGCGCCCGGGTGGCGGCCCACCCCGGCCGGCCGCCGGCCCGCGCCAGACGGCCGTCTGCCTACCCTTTCGCAGGCTGAGTACCGACCGTTCGGTACTCAACCTGCGAAACGGTACTCAGTCCTTATGCCCCCTGGCGTACTCAGTCCTTATGCCCCCTGGCGAGGCGCCCTGGCGGGCTGAAAATGGGATGGTCCTAGTCGTCGGTGAGGAGCAGGCGGAAGACCACCTCACCGATGCCCTCGTCCTCGATGTTCTCCAGGATGCCGTTCGAGGTGAAGCCGAGGTGCACGTGCCAGGCCTGCGGCTCGGG
>CAZMDO010000356.1:0-3061 GCA_964564445.1 uncultured Ruaniaceae bacterium
GACCCGCCCGGGGACCTGGTGCATCGGCGTGGGATGCCGGGCTGCCAGGGAGTCCGTGTATTCTCAGTGCCTGCCCTTGTGGTTGTGGCCGACGACAAGCTGACGTGGGTTACCCTCTGCAACGGAGCACGAGGCATGCAGCCGATGAACCAGGACAGAGTGTGACGATCAACGAGAGTCCGAGCGAGTCGACCGCTACAGCGCCCACCGACGACCACCTCGGACAGACCCTCAAGGTCGCCTCCGACCACCGCCGGTCGATCCGGGTGGGTCGGCTGCGCCGGATGGCACTGAAGCTCAGTGTCCTGGTGGTGTTCCTCGCGGTCTGGTGGGTGATCGCCCGGATGCAGCTGGTGAACCCGCTCTACCTGCCCTCCCCGGGCGCGGTGTGGCACGCCTTCATCGAGTCGAACACGTGTCGCGAGATCAGCGAGACCCGCACCATCTGTGGTGAGCAGAACTACTACATGTGGGAGCACCTGATCGCGTCGCTGCAGCGGATGGCCGTCGGTGTGGGCATCGCGGTGATCCTCGGCCCGTTGGCCGGCTTCCTGATGGCCACCATCGGCTGGCTGAACACGGCGCTGGAGCCGTACCTGAACTTCCTGCGCTCGCTGCCACCGCTGGGCTACATCGGCCTGCTGATCGTCTGGTTCGGCATCGGGGACACCTCGAAGAACTGGCTGCTTTTCCTCGCCGCCTTCCCGCCGATCGTGATCGCCACCATCAACGGGGTGCGCGGTGTGAAGCAGGACAGCATCCATGCCGCCCTCTCTATGGGCGCAAACAGGAGGCAGGTGGGCACCTCGGTGATCCTGCCCTCGGCGCTGCCCGAAGTGATCGCCGGCATCCGCATCGCTACCGGGTTCGCCTGGACGTGCGTGGTCGCGGCGGAGCTGAACGCCGGTATCCCGGGGATCGGCGGGCTTGCCTACACCTCCGGTCAGCAGCTGCAGACGGCACTGACCATTGCCTGCATCATCGTCATCGGGATCGCGGCCGTCGCGCTCGACGCCCTGATCAAGTACATCGGTACTCTCGCCGTGCCGTGGCACGGGAAGGCCTGATCGAAGGAGAACCATGACCCTGTCCCGTCCCCGCATCCTGGGCGTCATCGCGCTCGCCGGTGCCACGGCCCTGACCCTGTCCGCCTGCGTGGACTCCGGCCGGACCAGCAACCCGGACAGCGAGCAGCAGGACGCCAACACGGAGTGCCCGGTCGAGGTGAACGAGGACATCACCACCTCGGTGCGGCTCGCCTACCAGCCCATTCCGAACGGCGACCTGGTGGTCCGCGACCTCGGTTGGTTGGAAGCCTGCATGCCGAACGCCGAGATCAGCTGGAAGCAGTTCGCCTCCGGTGGCGAAGTGGTGCAGGCCTTCGGCTCCGACTCGGTGGACCTCGGCCTGGCTGGTTCCAGCCCGACGACGAAGTCGCTCTCTCCGCCGGTCAGCGACGACCTGAAGGTCATCTGGATCCACGACGTGATCGGCGAGGCTGAGTCGCTCGTGGTTCAGGACAGCGTGGATGCGACCAGCCTGCCGGAGCTTGAGGGGATGCGCGTGGCCGTGCCGTTCGCCTCCACTGCGCACTACTCGTTGCTCGCCGCGCTCGACCGGGAAGGGATGACACCCAGCGACATCAACCTGACCAACCTCTCCCCGGATGCGATGCTCGCCGCCTGGGAACGGGAGGAGATCGACGCTGCCTGGGTGTGGGCACCGACGCTGCCGGAGCTGCTCAAGTCCGGCACGATCATCCTCTCCGCCGCGGACACCGCCGACGTGGCGCCGACCTATGACCTCGCCGTGGCCACCGCCGCGTTCGTGGAGGAGAACCCCGAGTTCATGCAGGTCTGGACCGCCGTGCAGGACCAGGCGGTGACGATGATCAAGGAGGACCCGGACGCGGCTGCAGCCTCGATCGCGGTGCAGCTGGGTGTCGAGCCGGAGCAGGTGCTCAGCCAGCTCGAGGGCTACACCTACCTGAACGCCAGTGAGCAGGCAGCCGAGGACTACTTCGGTGGCGCCCTGGGCCAGGACCTCATCAACACCGCCGACTTCCTGGTCACCCAGCAGGAGATCGACGAGGTGAACCCGCCCGAGGACTACGAGAACGCCGTCTACACCGATGCGATCGACGCGGTGGCCGGCCAGTGAGCTTCGCTCTCGAAGCGGTCTCTCAGCGCTACATCACCGACAGCGGTGAGGTGGTGCACGCCCTGGCGGACACCACGCTGACGGTGGACACCGGGTCCTTCGTCTGCGTGGTGGGGCCGTCCGGGTGCGGGAAGACCACGCTGCTGAAGATCCTCGCCGGGTTCCTCAAGCCCACCGGCGGCGTGGCGTCCGTGGACGGCGTGCCCATCACCGCTCCGTCCTGGGAGCGGGGCGTGGTGTTCCAGCAGGCCAACCTCTACCCGTGGTTGACCGTGCGCAAGAACGTGGAGCTCGGCCTGAAGTTCCGCGGGATCGCCGCCGCCAAGCGGCGCGAGGTCGCCGAGGAGTGCCTGAGCCTGGTGGGACTGGAGGGCTTCGAGGACAAGAAGACCTACGAGCTCTCTGGCGGGATGCAGCAGCGCACCCAGATCGCACGGGTGCTGGCCAACGACCCGGAGATCATCCTGATGGACGAACCGTTCGGGGCGCTGGACGCGCTCACGCGGGAGCGGCTGCAGATGGACCTGCTGAAGATCTCCCGGGAGCGGCGGAAGACCGTCTTCTTCATCACCCACAGCGTGGAGGAGGCGGTGTTCCTTGGTGACCGGGTGCTCGTGATGAGTGCTCGGCCGGGCCGGGTGGTGCTCGACGAGGACGTGCGCATCTCGGAGAGCTACGGGCGGATCCTGCCGGGCAAGGAGCTCCGCTCCACCCCGGAGTTCGTGCAGCTGCGAGACAAGATCGCCGACCAGATCTACGAGTCGCAAGCCGAGCTCACCCGCTGACCTGGGCGGGCTGAGCTGGACGCCGGGCGGGCGCTACCGTTCCCGACCCCGGTCCGGCGCGCTCGCCGGCGCGGCCGCACCGAGCCGTCGCGCGTCTTCAGCACCGCCACGAGCAT
>CAZMDO010000357.1:0-3049 GCA_964564445.1 uncultured Ruaniaceae bacterium
CGCTCACCGACCGCGAGCGCGAGGTGCTCCGGCAGTGCCTGGACGGGCGGTCGGTGGCAGCCGTCGCCGAGCGGGTGCACCTGTCCGCCGGCACCGTGCGCAACTACCTGTCCGCCGCGATCGGCAAGACCGGCACGTCCAACCGGGTGGAGGCGGCGCAGGTCGCCCAGCGCAACGGCTGGATCTGAGCAGCCACCGCTACCGCTGCGGCAGCTCCCGGGCCAGGTCCCGCAGCAGGTCGGCGTACGCCTCGATCGTCCCCAGCTCCGGCGAGACGCTGCCCACGGAGAACAGGTAGTCGTTGCCGAAGGCCAGCGTGGGGGTCTGCCACGGCGCGCCATCGATGGCTTGCAGCCGACGGCGAAAGCCGGGGGTGATCAGCCCACCGACCGTTGCGGCCTCGACTGGCCGCTCGGTGCAGATGTACCACCGGGCGCTGAAAGTGGGGTCGTCCAGCTCGACCCCCACGCGGCCTCCCCCTGCTTGTCCGTCGGCAAGATGACGATGGTCGGCACCGCGAAGCCGAGGTGGAGGGCGGTCACACGTCGCGTGTGCCCGGACGAAGGCCCTGTACCGACGTGGTAGGAGTTCTCGAAGGAGTACACGTCCCCTTCAGGGAAGGTCCTGTGCACCCGCAGGTCCACGCTGCCGCCACGTACCACCGGCGCGCGCCAATGAGATCTGAATCCATCTCGCCAGCGTAGGAGGCGGCCAGGTCGACTTCTCAGCCGAGCAGACGGTCGGTGAGGATGCCGCGGCCGGTGGGACCGAGCCGTACCAGCCCGTCGGCGAGCAGCTTGGCCACGTTTCCCAGCGGCCCGAACGCGAGCCGGTCCAGGCCGGTGACCAGGTCCGGGTAGTCGGGCCAGCCGAGCGACACTTCGGCGTGGCCGGACAGCACCCGCTCCGCCACCGCCCGCTGGCGCTCCACGACTGCCGAGGTGGGTGCAGGCTGCCGTGGTCAGCTGATGCCGAACTCTGCGCGGCGGTCGGCGGGCACCAGGTCGTGGTAGTCGGGGTGCTTGGCGATGAAGCCGGCGACTGCGGAACACCGTGGGATCACGCTCTTCCCGGCGGCGCGGGTGGCGTCCAGCGCCCGCCGGATCAGTGTGCCCGCCAGGCCCTGCCCACGCTGGTCCTCGTCGATGACGGTGTGCGGGAAGGTGCGCTGGTCGCCGTCGTCGTGATACTCGGTGAACCCGACCACTGCCTCGTCGACGAGGATCTGGTAGCGGCTGGGCCGCTCGATCACCGTGGCCGGCGGGGTGGCGCTCATGCTCTCGGAGTCTGCCACAGCGACCCGCTGTCCCTCGGCATCAGGGTCACCGCTGCGGCGAGCAGCCCGGCCACCCCCAGAGAGCACCAGAACACCAGGTGCACACCGTGCGCCAGCTCCGCCCCGACCGGCATCCCGTCCGGGCCGACGGTCGCCACTGCGTTCACCACGCCGCCGTAGGCGGCCACGCCCACCGCCGAGCCGAGCGACCGGGAGAAGACGTTCGTGCCGGTGACCGCACCACGCTCCGTCCACGGCACGCTCGTCTGCGCGGCGATCAGCGAGGGTGAGGTGGTCAGGCCCATCCCGGCGCCGATGACGAAGCAGGTGAGGGCCACCTGCCAGATCGAGGTGCTCTCCCCGAGCAGCAGGGCGAGCGCGGAGCCCACGAGCACCAGCGCAGCACCGAGCTGGGCGGTGCGGCGGAACCCCACCAGCAGGTACACCTGACCGGACCACGTGGCAGTCAGCGGCCAGCCCACGCTCAACGCCGCCAGCGCGAACCCGGCCACCAGCGGTTCCGCGCCGAGCACCCCCTGGGCGTAGATCGGCACGTAGGTGGACAGCCCCAGCACGATCACCCCGACCATGAACGCGGCGATGGTGGTGGTGGCGATCAGTCGCCGCCGCAGCACCTCCAGGCGCAGGATCGGGTAGCGGGCCCGCCGGGACCGGATGACGAACAGGACCAGCAGCAGCACCCCGCCCACGAGCACCCCGAGGGTGCGTGCATCCGCCCAGCCCCAGGTGCCGGCCTGCAGCAGGCCGAGCACCAGCAGTGTGCTGCCGCCAGTGAGCAGCGTGGCACCGACGAAGTCCACCGGCTCGCGCTTGCCCTCGTGCACAGGTTCGACGAACCGGCGCCAGAGCATCACCGCTGCCAGGACCGCCAGCGGCACGTTGATCCAGAAGATCCACCGCCAGCTGACGAACTGGGTGAACACCCCACCCAGGGTCGGCCCGGCCACTGAGGAGATCGCCCAGACGCTGGCCAGGTAGCCCTGCGCCTTCGCCCGCTCGGCCACCGTGTAGATGTCGCTGGCGATGGTCATCGACATCGGCATGATCGCACCGGCCCCGAGCCCCTGCACCACACGGAAGACGATCAGCGCAGTCATCGTCGGCGCGATCGCGCAGAGCACCGATCCGGCGAGGAAGAGCCCCACCCCGAGCAGCATCAGCCGTTTGCGGCCGAAGACGTCCGCGAGCCGTCCGTACACCGGCACAGTGACCGCCTGGGCGAGGGTGTAGGCGGAGAACAACCACGGCACCTGCACGAACGCGTCGAACTCCCGAGCGATGGTGGTCGCGGCGGTGGCCAGGATGGTGGCGTCCAGAGCCACCAACGCGGTGGAGAGCATCAGCGAGAGCAGCACCGGCCCACGCTCGGAACGCAGCCCCACCCCGCCGGTGGGGATCGGTGCGGTGCTCACCCGGTGGTGAGCGCGTCGCCGCCCACCGCGGGCCCGCCCACCGCCGGCCCGTCCGCGTCCCGCTCCCTCTGACTGGCGTCGTCCACCTCGGCCCAGACCGTCTCCAGCACGGCCCGCGCGTGCTGCTCCGCGCGCTCCGGGTCGCCTTCCTGCACGGCCCGGGCCAGCTGCACATGGTCGGTCACGGCGGCATGGGCCGGGTGCGCCGGGGTCAGGCCGAGCCGGGTGCGACCGGTGAGCAACTCGGCCACCGACCCGGCCAGCGCCGCGAACATCTCGTTCCCACCGCTGGTGAGCAGCAGGGTGTGGAACTGCACGTCCAGGTCCAGGTACTCCGCGG
>CAZMDO010000358.1:0-3048 GCA_964564445.1 uncultured Ruaniaceae bacterium
GCGGCGATCATCGCGGCGGCCAGGTCGGGCACGTAGGTGAACGAGTGCACCTGGTCCAGCCGGCCGAGGGTCATCGCGCTCTTCCCGGCGAGCAGCCGCGGGACCATCAGCTCCCCGGCCAGCGCCGTGCGCACCCGGGGGCCGTAGAAGTCCGAGGCGACCATGCTCACCGTGTCCGCAGCATGGGCTGCCCGGGCGCGGACCAGCTCGGCGCGCACGCCGAGCTTGCCGGTGGTGGCCGATGACGGCGTCGCCTCCGTCATCTCGCCCGTCACCGGGCCGTAGGAGTACAGGCTCTCCGGGAAGACCACCACGGCGCCGACCCGGGCGGCGGCGTCCATCACCGTCTGCTCGGCGCGGGGTAGCTCGGCCCGCCAGGCGGCGGCCTGGTACTTGCTGCCGTGGATGGCGTGGAAGACGGCGGTCACGCCCTCGGCCGCGGTCGCCAGGGCGGGGGCGTCGTTGACGTCGAGGCGGATCCGCTCGATCCGCTCGTGCTCGGGTCCGCTGCCGGACCGGGTGGCCAGGCGCACCTGGTCGCCCCGTCCGGCGAGCTGGAGTGCGACGGTGGCGCCGACGGGGCCGGCTCCGGTGACGAGGTAGGTGGTCATGATGTGCTCCTGTGGGGATGGCTGCGGGCAGGCCCGCGTGGATCTGTCCGTGAGCGATGACCACTCGCCGTTCCGAGAGCACCGCTCACACATCGACTGTGCACCCGCGGCCGGCAGCTGTCAAGAGCACCGCTCACATTTGTGTGTTGTGCTCGCATTATGGCCGGGCTCGCCGTAGGCTGGTGGCCTCCCATCGACCCTGGAGGACGTCCGTGCCGCCCACTCCCCGTCAGCTCGCCCGGGAGCGCACCGAGGCCGAGATCCTGCGCATCGGGCGCGAGCACCTGGCCACCACCGGCCCCGCGGACCTGTCCCTGCGCGCGATCGCCCGTGAGCTGGGCGTGGTCTCCTCGGCGATCTACCGGTACGTCAGCTGCCGGGACGACCTGCTCACCCTGCTGGTGATCGACGGGTACAACAGCCTGGGTGACGCGGTGGACGAGGCGACCTCCGCCGTCGACGACGGGGACCACCTGGGCAGGTTCCTGGCCCTGGGCCGGGCGGTGCGCACCTGGGCGGTGGCCGAGCCGGCGCGCTACGCCCTGCTGTACGGCACCCCGGTGCCCGGGTACGACGCGCCCGGGGACCGCACCACCGGGCCCGGCACCCGGGTGATCGCTGCGCTGGTGCACCTGGCCGAGGACGCCTGGCACGCCGGGGCGCTGCGGGTGGACGAGGAGGAGGTCGCGGTGGAGCTGGCCGAGGACGTGCAGCGGATCCGCACCGAGCTCGCCCTCACCGCTCCCCCGGCGGTGCTGGAACGCGCTGCGCTGGTCTGGGCCGCACTGTTCGGCTGCGTGAGCTTCGAGGTGTTCGGCCAGTACGGCACCGACACGTTCACCGATCCGGAGGCACTGTTCGAGGCGCACCTGCGCCGGCTCGCCGGGATGCTCGGGCTGACCGGCTGAGGGCGGGATCCGCCGGCCCGGGGCGGGCAGACCTGCGCGCCGACGGCACCTGCCGTAACGTCGGAGCGCCGGTGGCCGGCCCTCGACCGACGGGCGCGCGCCGAGGCTCGGAGGTGGATGGCGATGACGCCGGAACGGATTCGTGACATCTGGGGCGCGCGCACCCCGTATGCGCCGGGAGAGCGCTGGCCCGCCCGGGTGGACGAGCACCTGCTCGAGGGCGTGCGTGCCGAGGACGTGCAGCGCTGGGTGCCCGGCGCCTGCCTGCTGTGCAGCAACGGCTGCGGGCTGGAGGTCGGCGTGGCCGACGGGCAGATCGTCGGGGTGCGCGGCCTGGCCACCGACCGGGTGAACCACGGCCGGCTGGGCCCGAAAGGCCTCTACGGCTGGCAGGGGCAGCTCCGCGACCGGCTGACCACACCGCTCCTGCGCCGCGGCGGCGAGCTCGTGGCGACGGACTGGGAGACGGCGATGACCGCCGTCACCGACCGGTCCCGGACCCTGCTGGACCAGCACGGTCCGCTCTCGCACGCCTTCTACACCTCCGGCCAGCTCACCATCGAGGAGTACTACACCCTCGCCGTCATCGGGAAGGCCGGTATCGGCACCCCGCACATGGACGGCAACACGCGGCTGTGCACCGCCACGGCGGCCGCGGCCTTCCAGGAGAGCTTCGGCACCGACGGGCAGCCAGGCTCGTACACCGACATCGACCACTGCGACGCACTCTTCCTGTTCGGGCACAACGTCGCCGAGACCCAGACCGTGCTCTGGTCGCGGATGCTGGACCGCCTGGACGGGCCGGAGCCACCGCGGCTGGTGTGCGTGGACCCGCGGCGGACGAAGGTCGCCGAGCGGGCCACCGTGCACCTGCCCCTCCGCAACGGCACCAACCTGGCGCTGATGAACGCCCTGGTGCGCGAGCTGCTCGTGACCGGGGCGGTGGACACCGAGTACGTGGCGGCCCACACCATCGGCATCGACGGGCTGGAGCAGGTGGTCGCCGAGGCGACACCGCAGTGGGCGGCCGAGATCTGCGGGGTGCCGGCCGACGACATCCGGGCGGCAGCGGAGATCTTCGCGACCAGCCAGCGGGTGGTGTCCACCTGCTCGATGGGTTTCTACCAGTCGCACCAGGCCACGGCCGCAGCCTGCCAGGTGAACAACCTGCACCTGCTCCGCGGGATGCTCGGGCGGCCCGGGGCCGGCATCCTGCAGATGAACGGTCAACCGTCGGCGCAGAACAACCGGGAGGCCGGCTGCGGTGCGGCGATGCCCGGCTTCCGGAACTGGGACAACCCCGAGCACATCGACCAGCTGGCGCGGCTGTGGAACGTGGAGCCGGACGTGATCCCGCACCGGGCGGCACCGACGAACGCCAACGCCATCTTCCGGTACGCCGAGCAGGGGTCGATCGGCTTCCTCTGGATCGCCGGGACGAACCCGGCGGTGTCCATGCCGGACCTGGCCCGGATCCGGGCCACCCTGGCCGGTGAGCAGTGCTTCGTGGTGGTCTCGGACGCCTACCG
>CAZMDO010000359.1:0-3046 GCA_964564445.1 uncultured Ruaniaceae bacterium
CTCAGCTACGAGGAGTGGGCGGTGCGGCTGCAGCGATACTTCTCGCACGTGGAGTTCCTGTTCTCCCCCGACCTGTTCGTGGTCGGCGGCGGGGTGTCGAAGGACCACGAGAAGTTCCTGCCGCTGCTGGACCTGAAGACCCCGATCGTGCCCGCGAAGCTGCGGAACAAGGCCGGCATCGTCGGGGCCGCCGCGCTGGCCGCCGAGCACGACTGATCGCGGGCGGGGCCTGAGCAGGATGGCCCGGGGTGGGCGGATGAGTCGGCCGGTACGCCGGGTCCTGTCCCCGGACCTCGCGGCCCGGGTGGCGGCCATCCATCTCGGACGTACGTTGCCGCACGCCTCCAGCGACCTACCCGGAAGCTCGGGCGGGCAGCCCTCGGGCGCTTCCTGTCTGGTCTTGCTCCGGGTGGGGTTTACCTAGCCGCACCGGTCACCCGGTGCGCTGGTGGTCTCTTACACCACCGTTTCACCCTTACCCCCCGGCGAACCGGGTGGCGGTCTGATCTCTGTGGCACTGTCCCGCGGGTCACCCCGGGTGGGCGTTACCCACCACCCTGCCCTGTGGAGCCCGGACGTTCCTCGGCGCGGGTCTCCCCGCGACGCGACCGCCTGGCCGACTCATCCGCGCACCAGTCTACCGTCGCCGAAGTGACGGTCATACGGCACGAGCTCGGCCTATAGCCGAGGGTGCGCCATATGACCGTCGATTCCGCGAGCCGCCGTAGACTGGACCCTCGTGCTCATCCTGCTGCCGCCCTCAGAAGGCAAGACCGCTCCTGCCCGTGGCCGCCCGGTCGACCTGACCACCCTCACCCGCCCGGACCTGGCCGAGGCCCGCACCACTGTGCTGCACGCGCTGCAGGAGGCCAGCAGCCGGCGGGACGCTGCCGCCGTGCTCGGCGTGGGCGCCTCCCTGGGTGCGGAGGTGGCGCGGAACACCACCCTCACCGAGGCACCGACCGCCCCCGCCGACCAGGTGTACACCGGCGTGCTGTACGCGGCCGCCGGGCTGGCCGACCTCAGCGGCGCCGCCCGGCGGCGGGCGAACGCTTCGGTGCGGATCGTCTCCGCGCTGTGGGGGGTGCTCGCGCCCGGCGACCGGATCCCGGCCTACCGGCTCTCCATGGGCACCACCCTGCCCGGGGTGGGTCCGCTCACCCGGCACTGGAGCACGGCACTGGGCAGCGAGCTGCGCGACGGACCCTCCGCCGGCCAGGACGTGATCATCGACTGCCGCTCGACCACCTACCTGGCCGCCTGGAAGCCTCCGGCCGGCACGCCGTGGCTGACCGTGCGGGTGGTCGCCGAGACCGACGGCGTGCGCACGGTGGTCTCCCACCACGCCAAGCACACCCGCGGGGTGCTCACCCGGCACCTGCTCACCCGGCCGGGCCGACCGCCGCGCACGGCCCGCGCAACTGTGGCCGCCGCCCGAGAGCTGGTCGGCACCGTGCTGCGTGAGGTGAACCATGTGCCGGCGACCAAGGGTCCGGACATCCTGGAGCTGGTGCTGGCCTGAGTCGCCGTCAGCCCTCCTTCGGGTGCAGCACGGGTTTGAGGTCGACCAGCGGTGTGCCATCGACCACCTCCAGCGGCCCGACCAGCAGCCGCCCCGGCGGCTCGACGGCACGGACGGTCACCCGGTGCAGCCCGATCGGGTTCGGCCGAGCCGGCGACCGGGTGCTGAACACCCCGCGCGGTGACCCACCCGGGGTGGACCCAGGCACCGTGGACAGCTCGTCCCGCCGGCTGCGGTCCAACCAGGTCAGCACCAGCAGCTCCTCGCCGGCGGCGACATCCCGGACCGCCTCGGTCAGCTCCGGGCGGATCACCAGCCACGCATCGGGCGCGCCGAGCTCCCCCTGCCGCGGAGCGTCCTCGAGCCGGACGAGGCTGGACTCGACGTGACCGACCGGGCGCACCGGCCAGCTCGGCGGCGCCTCACCGGCTGGCCCGTCGGGGTCCGCACCGGCGCTCGGCCCACCCGGGCGCGATGGCGCCACCGGGTGGTCCAGGCGTGCCTCGGCACGGGTGGGCTCGAACAGCTCCACCGGGTTGCCGGACGGGTCCTCGACCAGCGCCTGCCGCCCGCCCACACCGGCGATCACCCCGGTGCGCAGGGCAGCTCCCCCGGCCCGCAGCCGCGCGATGGTCTGGTCAAGGTCGGCCACCTCGATGGCGAACCGGTTCCAGCCGCCGGGCGCCGGGCGGGTGCCGTCCGGCAGTGTGGCACCGCCCCCGGGACCACCGCCCGGGGCGCTCAGGGTCAGCCGCAGGTCGCCACGGACCAGCATGGCGAACGTCGGCGCCGGGTGCATCACCTCGGCGAAGCCCAGCTGCTCGCAGTAGAACTCGATCGCAGCATCGACGTCGGTGACGATGTAGCGCACGCTGACTGTGGCCATGGCCGGCCGCCTCCACAGGTGGGGTCTTCATGCTAGTCCCCCTGCTGGCACCCCCGGGGGTCAGCCGCGAACGGCGGACCCCGGCGCACCTGCGGCCCGCTGACCGCCCGCTCCAGCAGCCAGTACAGCGTGTAGATCACCGCGATCGCCAGCGTCACGTGCACCAGGAACGCCAGCGCCACCCCGGTGATGATGCCGGCCGGGGCGAACCGGCCCCAGGTGAGCGCCAGCGCGGCCGGCACCACCAGGGCACCGACCGCCCCACCGACGAGCTCGGCGCCGAAGGACCGCTCGCCCATCCAGGGCAGGTGGTTCCACACGTCGAACAGGTCCAGGGTGGCCAGGATGCCCAGCACCGTGACCGCCCCGACCAGGCCGATGACGGCGCCCCGCCAGTACCAGCGGAGGCCGCGGCTGTCCCACATGGTCGCCATGGTCACCGCCGCCCACATCAGCCAGGACCGGATCCGGCCGGTGTCCAGGTCGATCATCGCGACCCGGAACAGGCGGTCGGCCTGCGGCCGGGTGATCGCCGGCCCACGGTAGGCCCCGGGGGCCACCAGCGCATCGTGCAGCACGGCGGCGGGCAGGAACCGACCGCTGCGCGGCACCAGCCAGGTGAACACCCAGGGCACGGA
>CAZMDO010000360.1:0-3039 GCA_964564445.1 uncultured Ruaniaceae bacterium
GGGACGACGACGTGCACCACGCCATCCACGCCTACCTCACCGGGGAGCGGCACGGGTACTACGTGGACTTCGGCTCGGTGCAGACCCTGGCCAAGGCGCTCACCGAGGTGTTCGTGCACGACGGCACGTTCTCCACCTTCCGCGGCAGCACCTGGGGCCGCCCGGTGCCGGCACACACCGATGGCCACCGGTTCGTGGTCTCCACCAGCACCCACGACCAGGTCGGCAACCGGGGTCTGGGCGACCGGCCCGCCGAGCGGCTCTCCGACGCCCAGCTGGCGGTGGCCGCCGCCCTGCTGCTGTGCGCGCCGTACACCCCGATGCTGTTCATGGGCCAGGAGTGGGCGGCGAGCACCCCGTGGCAGTACTTCACCGACCACACCGACCCGGAGCTGGCCGAGGCGGTCCGGGCCGGCCGGCAGCGAGAGTTCGCCGAGCACGGCTGGCAGCAGGTCTACGGCAGCGACGAGATCACCGTGCCGGACCCGCAGGCACCGGAGACGATGGCCGCCAGCGTGCTCGACTGGTCCGAGGTGGGCACAGGTCGGCACGCGGCGGTCCGGGACTTCTACGCCCGGCTGATCGCGCTGCGCGCCGCCCACCCCGACCTGCGCTCCGGTGACCGCCGGCAGACCACGGTGCGCCACGCCGTCGACGGGAGCTGGCTGGTGCTCACCCGCGGCAGCACCCACCTGCTGATCAGCCACGCCCCCGGCCATGGACCGGTGCGCGTGCCGCTGCCCGGCGCCGCACAGATGACCCGGCTGCTCGCCTGGGCGGAGCCGGACGCGCTCGATACGGCGGGCGTGGTGCTGCCCGAGGTGGGCGTGTGCCTCCTTCAGGACCGCAGCGCGTCCACCGCCGCCCGGGTGGCCGAGGCGTAACCGCCGCCGAACAGCAGGGCATGCACCAGCAGCGGGAACAGCTGGTGCAGGCCGACCCGGTCCCGCCAGTCCGCGGCCAGGTCGCCCGCCTCGGCATAGCCGGCGAGGATCTCCGCCAGGTACGGGGCGCCGAACAGCTCCAGCATCGCCAGGTCGGTCTCCGGGTGCCCGCCGCAGGCCGCCGGGTCGATGAGCACCGCCCCCTCGGCGGTCCACACCAGGTTGCCCGACCACAGGTCGCCGTGCAGCCGCGCCGGGCGGACCGGTGTGCCGCCGACCGCGTCCCACTCCCCCGCGCGCAGCCGCTCGCACACCTCGCCCAGGTCGGCCGCCAGGGCGGCATCGATGGCGCCCGCCTGGCGGCACCGCTCGGTCAACGGCCACACCCGGGCCTCGGCGTAGAACTCCCCGAAGCGCTCGGCCCGCACCTCCGGCAGCGGCAGCGGGTCCGAGAGCGGACCGAACCAGTACCCGGCAGCCCCGGGTGGGAGGGCGCCGAACGCCTCCGCGCCCGCGGCATGCGTGCGCGCCAGGCCGCGGCCGAGGTCCCGGGCCGCAGCAGGCTCGGGCCGTGCCGGGTGCAGCCGGTCGAGCACCAACGCCGTCGGGGTGACGCTGCGCACGCCCACCACCCGGGCGCCGCCGGCGGCGGCCAGCCAGTCCAGCCCGGCAGCCTCGGTGGCGAAGAAGCCGGCCGGTGCCGCCCGGCTGGTCTTGGTGTAGGCGTCCGCCATCGGCGCGGTCAGCCTCCCCCACCGGCCAGGTGGGCCAGCAGTGCGTCGGTCAGCTCCCGGTCCACCGCCAGCTCCCGGCCGTCCAGGCTGCGCACCGGGGCGCACAACCGCACGCTGGAGCACAACCAGACCTGCTCGGCATGCTCCAGCTCGGCCACCGTCACCGGTCGGGCCTCGGCAGGCAACCCCCGGGCGGCGGCGCACGCGAACACCTCCGCCTGCGTGGTGCCGGCCAGGATGCCCTGGTCGGTGGCCGGGGTGACCAGGGTGTCCCCGGAGCGCAGCACCACGCTGGCGGTGGGCCCCTCGAGCACGTAGCCGTCGGTGCTGATGAAGATCACGTCGTCGGCTCCGCGCGAGCGGGCCTCCCGCAGCGCTGCCATGTTCACCGCGTAGGAGGTGTACTTCGCCCCCTGCAGCAGCCACGGGGAGGTGACCGCCACGTCGGAGGAGTAGCCGCGGTCCAAGGTGACCACGCGCACCCCCTGCTCCCGGGACCGGCGCAGGTCGGGTGCGGCAGTGGCGAGCACCCAGCCGGTGCATGCCTCGGCCCCTTCCACCCCGCGGGTGAGCACCGCCTTCACCACGAGGTCTCCGCCACCGGCCGCCTCGATGGCCGCCAGCACCGCCGCCCGCCACACCTCGGTGCGCGGCGCAGGCAGGTCCAGCAGCGCCGCGGAGTGCGCCAGCCGGGCCAGGTGCGGCTCGAGCTGCAGCGGCCGGGAACCCACCACCCCGATCGTCTCGAACACCCCGTCCCCGCGGCTGACGCCCAGGTCGGTGACCAGGACCTGCGGCGCCTGCGGGTCGGCAGCGTGGAAACCCGGGGTGCGGACCGGTTCGGCCAGGGTCGGCGCATCGACCAGCAGCAGCACGGGTGGGGCGGGCACATTCGGTGTGGGGGTCACCACAGCAGGATAAGCCTCGGTTTATGACACGTTGTTGTGATCAAATTCATGCCCGATCGACTAAGGTAAGGCTAGGCTCACCTCTAGGGTGGAGGTGTTCCGTCCGGGCTCGCACCGGACCCGTCTGCATGCTCAGTGAAGGATCACCCATGCCATCGAATCCCCTGCGTCGTGCCCGCGCCGTGCGCACCGGCCGTGCCCTGCTCGCTGCCACCGCCGCCGGCGCTGTGCTCGCCGTGACCGCCTGCGGCGGAGAGTCCGCGAGCACCGAACAGGGTGCCACCATCGAGGTCGAGGACAACAACGGCACGCAGACCGTGCCGTCGCCGCCCACCTCGGTGGTCGCCACCGACAACCGTACCTTCGAGACGCTGGCCGACTGGGGGGTGGAGCTCTCCGCCGGTGCCGTGTCCTTGATGCCGAGCACCATCGCCTACACCGAGGACGACTCGATCGTGGACCTGGGCAGCCACCGTGAACCGGACCTGGAGGCGGTCGTGGCCGCACAGCCGG
>CAZMDO010000361.1:0-3037 GCA_964564445.1 uncultured Ruaniaceae bacterium
CCGGGGATGTGGCCGGTCTCGTACAGCAGCACGTCCTCGTCGCTCTCCACCACCACGAGGCCCTCGCTGCCCAGGTGCTCGGCGAGCCAGGCGGTGCTGACCAGCTTCTCCGGGCGGGCGTAGGCGGCGAACTTCGGGTCGTTGTCCTGGGGCAGGCTCACTGTGGCTCCTCGTCGGAAGGGGGTGGATCTGTGCTGCTTCGATCTTCTCACCGCTCACCGCTCGTCCGTCACCTCGGCCAGTAGTGTCCAGCATGTGGGCACGGGCGGGTGCGGGTGGGTGCGGGGCACGCGTGCTTCCAGACCAGCGCACAGCCCCGCAGCGGCCCAGGTCCTGGCCTCGGGAACAACCGGGCACCGCCGTTCGTTGGTATCCGAGTCCGTCCGCACCAGGAGAGAGGGGCTCCGTGTCGACCGAAGCGATCAGGCTCGAGCAGGAGTATCTGGACCGGCTGTACCAGCGCGTGGACGATCTGCGGGCGGAGACCACCGCTCGGCTGGCCGAGCTGCTGCGCGCCCCGGGCAGCGACTCCACCGCACTGCTGGACCGGGACGCCCAGGTGGCCCGGTTGGAGCAGCGCACCGCCGCCCTCGCCCGGGCCGAGCAAGGGCTGTGCTTCGGCCGGCTGGACCGCACCGACGAGTCGGTCACCTACATCGGCCGGATGGGGCTGCGCGGGGCGGACCTGGAACCGCTGGTGATCGACTGGCGCGCCCCGGCCGCAGCGGACTTCTACACCGCGACCGCGGCCAGCGGCTCCGACGTGCGCCGACGCCGCCACCTGCGCACCCGCGGGCGGCAGGTCGTCGGCATCAACGATGAGCTGCTCCAGCTCACCCCGGACGGCGGAGCTCACCCGGGCAGGTCCTCCACCGCGCACGAGTTCGTCGGGGAGGCGGCCCTGATGCAGGCGCTCACCGCCGAGCGCACCGGCCGGATGGCGGACATCGTCACCACCCTGCAGGCCGAGCAGGACGCGATCATCCGCACCGGCCCGGACGGGATGCTGGTGGTGCAGGGCGGTCCGGGCACCGGCAAGACCGCGGTGGCGCTGCACCGGGTGGCCTACCTGCTCTACACCTACCCGACGATCGCCGAACGTGGGGTGCTGGTGCTCGGCCCGAGCCCGGCGTTCCTGGACTACATCGGCCAGGTGCTGCCCTCCCTCGGGGAGACCCAGGCGGTCACCGCCACCCTGGAGACGCTGCTGCCCGGGGTGGTGGCCACCCGCACGGAGTCGGTCTCGGCCGCCGCCGTCAAGGCGCTGCCGGTGATGGCGGACGTGGTGACCCGGGCCGTGCGGCGCCACCAGGGCAGCGACGCGCCGGTGACCGTGACCTACCAGGGGGACTCCTACCGGCTCGACGCCGAGGTTCTCGCCCGGTGCACCGAACGGGCCCGGCTGACCGGGCTGCCGCACAACGAGGCACGGCGCACGTTCGTGGCCGAGCTGCTGGACCACCTCACCGAACGCGTGATCGCCAACGACCAGCGGCTCTACGACGACGCCGACCGCGGCTTCGAGGCGGAGATCGCGGCCCTGGACGCCGCCCTGGCGAAGGGCACCGACGCGCTGCCGGCGGCCGTGGAAGGTGCCGGCACCGAGGTGACCGGGCTGGCCGGCCGGCACGAAGCACCCCGCATCCGGCGCGAGCTCGCCGCGGACGGTGCGGTGCGCGCCCTGCTCGAGGAGCTCTGGCCCGAGCTGGACCCGGCCGGGCTGCTGGAGCTCCTCTACGCCGATGCGGACCTGCTCGCCGCGGTCGCTCCGGAGCTGGACGTCGAGCAGCGGGCGGCGCTGCGCCGTGCGCCCGGTGGCGGCTGGTCCAGCGGGGACGTGCCGTTGCTGGACGAGGCCGCCGAGCTGCTCGGTGCCGACGAGAGCGCCGCCGAGCAGGCGCGCCGGGCCCGGCGGGAGGCGGGCCTGGCCTACGCCCGGCAGGTGATCGCCGCCAGCGGGGGGCTCGCCGTCTCCGCGGACGAGCTCGCCGACCGCTTCACCGAGACCGACACCCGGCCGCTAGCCGAACGGGCCGCGGCGGACCGCACCTGGGCGTACGGGCACGTGATCGTGGACGAGGCGCAGGAGCTGACCCCGATGCAGTGGCGGATGGTGCTGCGCCGGGTACCGACCCGGTCGCTGACCGTGGTGGGCGATGTGCACCAGACGTCGACGGTGGCGGGCACGACCGCCTGGGACCAGCTGGTGACCGAGCATCCCTCGCTCGAGGTGCGTCAGGTGGAGCTGAGCATCAACTACCGCACCCCGCAGCCGATCATGGCCGCCGCCACCGAGGTGCTGCGCACGGCGGAAGCCGGCGCGCTGCTGCCCGAGTGCGCCCGCACCCAGGGGGCGCCGCCCTGGGTGCGCCTTGGCCACGGTGACCTCGCGGGAGAGCTGGCGAGCGCCGTCGTCGACGAGCAGGAGCAGGTGGCCGGTGGCACGTTCGCGGTGGTCGCCCCGGCCGAGCGGCTGGTGGAGGTCGCGATGACCGTGGAGACGGCGCTGCCGGGGGCGTCGTTCGGGCCGGAGGTGGACCTGCGGGCACCGTGCGTGGTGCTCACCCCGGAGCAGGCGAAGGGGCTGGAGTTCGACGGGGTGCTGGTGGTCGACCCGGCGACGATCCTTACCGGGCGGCGCGGGGTGAACGCCCTGTACGTGGCGATGACGCGGGCGACCCGGCGGCTCGGGCTGCTCTGCGACGGACCGGTGCCCGACGAGCTTGCCGGGCGGTGACCAGGCCGGGCCGGCGTCAGTGGTCCTGGTGCGGCGGCGCGGCCGGTCCGAGCGCGCCGGCGATGCGTTGCTCGATCGCATCCGTGGTGGCCTCGGGGAGCACGATCAGACCCTGCAGCTCGTGGGTGGCGCGCTTGTAGGCACTCTGCCGCTCCGCCTGGGTGGCACCGGAGTCCTCCGCCAGGGCGAGCAGCTTCTTCGCCCGCTCCAGGTGCTGGCGCTCCTCCGGGGAGAAGTCGGCGGCACGGCGGCGCTTGGCCTCCCGTTCGGCGATCTCGAAGGCGAGCGTGTACTCCCGGA
>CAZMDO010000362.1:0-3018 GCA_964564445.1 uncultured Ruaniaceae bacterium
GCCCGGCGCGTTGATCCAGATCTCCTCGACCTCGGGGTCGTCCAGGTGCTGCTGCAGCGCACCGAGACCCACGATCGCGTCCCGCACCGCCTTGGTGGCCTCGTCGAGGTCGTCCAGGCGGGGCACCAGGCCCTGCAGGGAGCGGTCGTCGTAGTCGGCGACGGCGTCCCTGATCAAGGTCTGCACGTCACCGTGGTCCCGGCCCGGGTCCAGCCCACGACGGCGGATGAGCTCGCGCACCTCCCCCTCGAGAAGTGCTACTCCGTCAGCCATCCCGAACGTCCCCGTGGTCGTCGTCCGCGCCGTCCGCCCCGGCGCGGTGAGTGCGTTCCAAGGTAGCGGACCGAGCCCGGGCGTGGGTGGCGATTGTGGATAAGTCTCACCGGGTGCTGCGGCGGGCCAGGAGGACGAACCCGACCAGTGCCACGACGACCGGCAGGAGCGCCACGACCGGGAGCACGGTGAGCGAGCCGACCTCGAGCACCGCGCTGCCGGTCGCCGCACCGAGGGCGATGCCCAGGTTCATCGCCACCGGCATCAGTGCTCCCGCTGTGCCGCGATGGCGGGTGCCTGCCTGGCGCATCAGGCGAGCCTGCACCACCGGACCCACGGCACCTACACCCACACCCCAGACAACCACGACGACCGAGTCCAGCACGGGGTTGATGCCGATCACGGCAAGACCAGCGAGGCTGATCACCAGGGTTCCGGCCAGCACGATCGGCACCGCGCGGGGATAGCGGTCGCTCGTGACGCCGACCAGGACCACCCCCGCTGCTCCGACCAGCCCGAAGACGAGCAGCAGCAGCGGCGTGGGCAGTCCGGCCGGCCGGAGCAGCTCGGTGACGAAGGTGAACGCGGTGAAGTGACCCAGGAGCAGGAAGGCCCCGAGCACTGCGGTGACCACCAGCGGAGCGAGTCCGCTGCGCGTGGCCGCACCGCCGACGTCCGGCCGACCACCGAGCCGCACCGGGAACCGCGGCAGCACCACCAGCACCGCCACGGCTGCCAGTGCGGCGAGCACCGCCAGGGCGACGAACGGTGCGCGCCAGCCCAGCCACTGCGCGAGCGCGTTGCCCGCCGGGATGGCACCGACAGTGCCAAGCATCCCGCCGAACAGCACGACCGCCGTCGCTCGCCCGACCAGGTGCTCCGGTGCCAGGGAGGCGGCGTGGAAGTTGATCGCCGACCACAGCAGCCCGGTGGCGGCAGCGGCGACCAGGCGGGAGCCCAGCGCCAGTCCGTACCCTTCGGCCGCTGCGGTGACCACGGTGGCGAGTGCGACCACCAGCAACGCTCCGGCGACCAGCGGTGCACGCGGCAGTCGTGCCGTGATGCGGGTGAGCGGGAAGCTGGCCACCACCACGGTCAGCGCCCACGCCGAGACCAGCAGGCCGGCGCGGGCCAGCGAGACGTCCAGGTCCGCGGCGAGCATCGGCAGCACCGCCGTGGGCATCATCTCGACGCTGACCACCACGAAGGTCGCGGCGGACATGGTGACCAGGGCGGGCCAGGGCAGGTGGTCAGGACGCGACCGGTCCGTGCCGGCGGAGTCATGAGGGGCGGCGCTCTCGTCTCCGCGGAGCAGTTGTTCAGCCATGTACCCGACGCTAAAGTCTGACATTAATGTGAATGTCAAGGAGGGTGCGATGAGGATCGGGGAGCTGTCCCGGCGTACCGGCGTGCCCGCCCGGCTACTGCGCTACTACGAGCAGCAGGGCCTCCTCGAGCCGGCGCGCGGGTCGAACGGCTACCGCACCTACGACGAGGCCGATGTCGCCCGTGCCACCCAGGTGGCCACGATGGTCCGATCGGGTCTGCCGACCCGCTTGGTGCGCGCCATCCTGGACCTGGAGCAGGTCACGGCCGCCGAGCTGGTGCCGGTATGCAGCCGCAACGTGGCCGAACAGCTCGCCGCCGAGCTGGCTGAGATCGAGAACCGGATCGGCTGCCTGACCAGGAGCCGGGACACGATCCGCACGTTCCTCACCCAGACCGAGCACCGGGTGGTGCTGGATCAGCAGCCCGAGCGGTCCTGAGCACTCGCTGCTTCAGGCGGCGACCTCGGCGAGCACTTCCGGTGCGACGACCTCGGCCCACCGACCGGTGCCGTCAGGCCGGCGGCGACCAGACTGGCGATACCGGCACCGACGATCCCGATCCGCACCATGCCCTCCTCCGCGGCTGGTCAGGCACGACACGCTGCACGAAGCCGCCGACGGCAGCGTACCCAGACACGCACGGAGCCTCGGAACCGTTGCCGCCAGCACCATCCCCGGTCACACTTGTCCCGGTCACCACCCAGCGACGCAAGGACGCCACCCATGACCGGTCTCACCCCGTACCTGACCTTCCCCGGCACCACCCGGGAGGCACTCACCTTCTACCAGGAGGTCTTCGGCGGTGAGCTGGAGCTGCACACCCGCGCCGAGTTCGGTCTCGACGACGACTCCCCCGAGGCCATCGCCCACGGCATGCTGCAGGGCCCGGTGGCGCTGTTCGCCTCCGACGCCACCGGCGACGAGCCCGCCCTGCACCTGGAGGGGGTGCTGTTCTCCCTGCTCGGCACCAGCGACCCGGCCACGCTGCACGCCTGGTTCGACGCCCTGGCCCAGGAGGGCTCCGCCGTCGACCCGCTGCAGAAGCGCCCGTGGGGCGATTCGGACGGCCAGGTGACCGACAGGTACGGCATCCGCTGGCTGATCGGCTACCAGGGCTGAACGCTCAGACCCGGCCGCGCACCGCCACGGTGCGGAAGCCCGCGTTGCCCATCGAGGAGTCCGGGGTGTTGGAGGACCGGGCCGCGTTGCGGTACCGGTTGCAGTAGGAGTCGTGGCACAGGTAGGAGCCGCCGCGCATCACCCGGGCCATGCCGATCTTCGCGCCCGTCGGTTCGTGCTCCGGCGAGCGGCCGTAGTAGCGCGGGTCGAACCAGTCCGCGCACCACTCCCACACGTTGCCCACCGTCTGCCACAGGCCGTAGCCGTTCGGGGCGAAGGTGCGCACCGGGGCGGTGGT
>CAZMDO010000363.1:0-3009 GCA_964564445.1 uncultured Ruaniaceae bacterium
CGGTGTGCATGGCAGCAGCATACACGGGCTGAAGAGTGTCCCCACGCTCGGGCGTCGTTCCCGCTCAGGTCTTCTCGATCCCTCACGGAAGTCGTGCGCGTGCGCAAGGATCCGGTCAACGTCGACTCGACCCGTACCCCATTCGACCAGCTCCTTGTAGGCGCCCTCATCACGGACACTGAGAGCAAGCAGATTCATCCGTTGCACCGTGGGCGCCCCGCCCGGGGCCGTCCGCGAACCGAGCGCACGACCGACCGCCCGATTGTCAGCCGCGCGCTGCAGACGCAGGAGCGAGCCTACGGGCTGAGCATTGCCCCTGGACGCAGCCTCCTCATCGCTCGCCCTCAGCCAACCGGCTGCGTATGCGCCAGTGCGGAGCCGACCGGTGGGTGAACCTGGAACCGCGCGTCGAACACTCATCGGCACCTCCAGAGAGACTGCCCCGCCGGCCGCGCGGACACGGAACCGCCGCAGCCAGGGCGAGACCCGGATACGGCATCATCCCCGTCTGCACCGTGCGCTGGCACGCACTCCGGGCCCGACCCCGGGCAGTGTTGGCTGCCCCATCGCCCTGGTGCCGGTCGGAGTTATCCACAGCCTCGTCCTGGGGAGCGTTGTTGTCCACAACTTTGCTCCGCCGAGCACCGTCGCTGCCCGGCGCAGACGATGCTGATGTGATGCCACCCGTTCACGAGGACTCCACGCCCGCCCGCCGTCCGGGCTGGCTACGCCACGCGTGGGAAGTGGCGCTGGCGGACGCACGCCCACCCAGCAGGCCAATCTACGGGCCAGAACCTGGTTACCTTCTGCGCCGCGGGATCGCGGAGACCCTGGAGCCGTTCATCAGCGACACTCCGGCGCTCGGGACACGCGATAGCGAGACCCGGATCCTCGACTTCGAGCGTCTGGACAGCACTGCGGCGGCAGCGCTGCTCGTCGCGCTACCGGTGGAGGCTCTCGGGCACGACTTCGCCATGTTTGCGCCCTCCACCAACACCATGCTCCGGGTGGTCACCGACAATCCCGGCGTGGTCTGGGCCGACGGCAGCGTGTACAGCCCGGAGCTTCCAGTAGAGTCCGTCCGCCCTCGCGGGCTGACCATTCTCGATCCGAGCCTGGTCGGGGCTGGGCCCGATGTGCAGCCGGGCGAACTTCCCGGCTGGCTCGACGAGCTGACGACCTCGGAGTACGCCGCGTACCTCCACGCCCGCCAGCACTGCATCGACCACGGCATCACTCGGCCGGTGTGGCTCGCCGCGATGGACCGCTACGGCATCGACGACGCTCGCAAGTATCCTTACACCTGCCTCCTCACCCACGACGACGGCACCACCCAGGGGGTGCACTTCGCATGGTGAAGCAGCGACACGGGAGACGCCAGACGGCTGAGCTGGCCGACGTGTGGCGTCGGCAGCGGGCCCGGCCGCTGCGAGACTCGCCCGGCCCGACCGGCGAGCAGCTCCCTCGTGGCTGGCTCCTCGACGCCGGCCTCGCTGAGGTCCTGGGACCGTTCGCGAGGCTCTCCGACGACGACAGCGACGATCCGATCCCGATCGTCGGTCTCGACGCCGGCGCGGCCACCACACTGCTGCACCGCCTCCCCGCCGCAGAGCTGAAGGATCGGCAGAACTGGGCTCCCACGCTCGGCGATCTGCTCACGGTGATCGCCGCACATCCGAAGGTGGTGACCGGCATCGGCTACGCCGTCGGTCCTCATCGGTGCGACGAGCGGCTGAGCCTCGACGGTCTCCTCATCGATGACCCAGGCCTCTTCAGCTTCGCCCCCGACCTCCGCCTGGGACCTGTTCCGACCGTGGTGAGCGACCTCACCTCGGAGCAGCAGGAGGAGTACCACGAGCACCGCCGCGGCTGCGTGGTTGCGAGCGTGGAGCGGCAACAGTGGTTCGCCGCACGCCACCGCTACCGCATCGATGGTGCCGAGGCGGAGCACACCGAGATCGGCGAATGCCTCACGGCGGCCGGTGACATCGCGCTTCGGATCTGGTGGACATGAGCCCCGAGGCCAACGGGCACGCCGCTCACGGACGCACAGGCCAGACACCGTTCGATCGGGTCAAGACACGCACCCGGCGCGCGGCATTTCGCCGTACAACGTACGATGGTCTCATGGCAGAGAAGACGGCGCGCCTCGACCTCCGGTTAGCCCCTGGGCAGAAGGCCCTGGTGGAGCAGGCTGCTGCGCTCAACGGATCGACGGTGGCCGGATACGCGGTGGCGCAGCTGGTAGAGGCGGCCTCGGCGGCCGTCGCTAGATCCCGCACGCTCGTGCTCGACCCGGGCGCCTGGGAAGACTTCCTCGCCGCGCTGGATGCGCCCGACGACGAAGCCTTCGCAGCGTTGCGTGACACCACTCCGGTCTGGGAGCAGTGAGGCTGCTCCCGCCGCGGCCACTCACCCCGAGCGACCAGCTGGCCGGCTTCAGCTGCGGCTACCCCCAGCTCGACGACTGGCTCACCGATCAGGCGCCGCGTGCCGAACGCAATGGGACAGCACGCGTCTACCTGGTCGTGGACGCCGATACCGACGCACCAGCCGGCTACTACTGCCTGTGCGCACACGCCGTCGAACGCGCGACGATCGGTGGTGGAGCGCTGGCACGGAACACGCCGCCGCAGGTTCCAGCCATCCTCCTCGGCCGCCTCGCCGTCGACATCCGCTATCAGGGTCGGCGCCTGGGCACCTCGCTGCTGCACGATGCCGTGCTGAACGCCACCGCGGTGGCAGCGCGGATCGGCTCCCGCGCGCTCATCGTGGACGCGATCGACGACCGTGCGGCACAGTTCTACCGCAGGCACGGCTTCCGGCCCTTCCCCACCGATCCGCTCCGGCTGTTCCACCGGCTGTGAGACTACCGCCCGCGGGCCGCCGCCGCCCGGCCGGCTACCGCGCCGGCACTGCCCGCTGCTCCGGGCCCACGTACTCGCTCAGCGGCCGGATCAGCGCATTCGCGGCGAGCTGCTCCATGATGTGCGCGCACCACCCGGTCAC
>CAZMDO010000364.1:0-3005 GCA_964564445.1 uncultured Ruaniaceae bacterium
CGGCGGCCCACAGCAGCACAGCACCGGGCGAGCCGACCGTCCCACCCGGCCCTCCGCCGTCGCCGGAGTGAGATCGCTCGTCGATCTGGCCACGAATCGTGACCAGATCGACGAGCAGTGTCGTCGGGGTGAGAAGGCTCGCCCAGGCGGTGGTGGCGGCCGGTCAGCCCAGTGTGGCGAGCACCGTGTTCAGCGTGGCGGAGGGGCGCATCACGGCGCTGACCTTCGCCTCGTCCGGGCGGTAGTAGCCGCCGATGTCCGCCGGGGAACCCTGCACGGCGAGCAGCTCGGCCGTGATGGTCTCCTCGTTGTCCGCCAGCGCGGTGGCCAGCGGTGCGAACCGGGCGGCCAGGTCGGCGTCCGTGCGCTGGTTCGCCAGCTCCTGGGCCCAGTACAGCGCCAGGTAGAAGTGGCTGCCGCGGTTGTCGATCTCCCCGGCCTTGCGGCTCGGCGACCTGTTCTCGTTCAGGAACGTGGCGGTGGCCGCGCCGAGCGTGTCGGCGAGCACCTGCGCCCGGCCGTTGCCGGTGGTGGTGGCCAGGTGCTGGAAGCTCTCCGCCAGCGCGAGGAACTCGCCCAGGCTGTCCCAGCGCAGATGGTTCTCCTCCACCAGCTGCTGCACGTGCTTGGGTGCGCTGCCGCCGGCACCGGTCTCGAACAGCCCGCCGCCACCGAGCAGCGGGACCACCGAGAGCATCTTGGCGCTGGTACCCAGCTCCAGGATCGGGAACAGGTCCGTGAGGTAGTCGCGCAGCACGTTCCCGGTCACCGAGATGGTGTCCTCCCCGCGGCGGATCCGCTCCAGGGAGAACGCGGTGGCCTCCGCCGGGGACATGATCTCGATCTGCAGACCTTCCGACTGCACGGCGTCGTGGTCACCGAGGTATTCCTTCACCTTGGCGATCAGGTTGCGGTCGTGCGCACGGGTCTCGTCCAGCCAGAACACCGCCGGGCTACCGGTGGCCCGGGCGCGGGTGACGGCCAGCTTCACCCAGTCCCGGATCGGGGTGTCCTTGGTCTGGCAGGCGCGCCAGATGTCGCCGGGGAAGACCGGGTGGCTCATCAGCACCTGGCCGGCGGTGTCCACCACCTCCACCGTGCCCTCGGCGCTGATCTCGAAGGTCTTGTCGTGGCTGCCGTACTCCTCGGCCTTCTTGGCCATCAGACCCACGTTCGGCACCGAGCCCATCGTGGTCGGGTCGAAGGCGCCGTTGGCGCGGCAGTCCTCGATCACCGCCTGGTAGACGCCGGCGTAGCTGGAGTCCGGGATCACCGCGAGGGTGTCCTGCTCCTCGTCGTCGGCGTTCCACATGTGCCCCGAGGTGCGGATCATCGCCGGCATCGAGGCGTCGATGATCACATCGCTGGGCACGTGCAGGTTCGTGATGCCCTTGTGCGAGTTCACCATCGCCAGCGCCGGACCCTCGGCCAGGCCCTTCTCCACCAGTGCCTTCACCCCGGCCGCGACCTCCGGCTCCAGGGTGTCCAGACCGCCGAGGATCGCAGCCAGCCCGTGCTCCGGGCCCAGACCTGCAGCCGCGAGCTGGTCCCCGTAGGTGGCGAACAGCTCGGGGAAGAACGCGCGGACCACGCGGCCGAAGATGATCGGGTCGGAGACCTTCATCATCGTGGCCTTCAGGTGCACGGAGAACAGCACACCCTCGTCCTTGGCGCGCTGCACCTGGGCGGCGAGGAACTGATCGAGCGCCGCGGCGCGCATCACGGTGGCGTCCACGACCTCACCGGCCTCCACCGGGATGCTCTCCTTGAGCACCGTGGTGGTGCCGTCAGCGGCCACGAACCGGATGGTGAGCGTGTCCGCGGCCGGCAGGACGACGGACTGCTCGTTGCTGCGGAAGTCGTCGGCTGCCATCGTCGCGACGTTGGTCCTGGAGTCCGCGCTCCACTCGCCCATCCGGTGCGGGTGGCTGCGGGCGTAGGCCTTGACCGCCTCCGGGGCACGCCGGTCGGAGTTGCCCTCGCGCAGCACCGGGTTCACCGCGCTGCCCTTGACCTTCTCGTACCGTGCCCGCACGTCCTTCTCCTCGGCGGTGGTCGGCTCCTCGGGGTAGTCCGGGAGCGCGTAGCCCTGGGCCTGCAGCTCGGCGATCGCAGCCTTGAGCTGGGGGACCGAGGCGGAGATGTTCGGCAGCTTGATGATGTTCGCCTCCGGGGTGGTGGCCAGCTCACCGAGCTCGGCCAGTGCGTCCCCGGTGCGTTGGTCGGCAGGCAGCAGGTCGCCGAAGGCGGCGATGATCCGCCCGGCCAGGGAGATGTCCCGGGTGGTCACCTGCACCCCCGCGCTGGCCGCATAGCTCTGGATCACCGGCAGCAGGGAGTGGGTCGCCAGCATCGGCGCCTCGTCGGTGTGGGTGTAGATGATGGTGGACATTGCGCGGTGGTTTCCCGTTCGTCTCGGCGGTCTCTCGATTGCTCGACATCAAGATATCGGTCCTGGCGCCCCGGGGCAGTGATCGCGGCCACTCGCCGGAGCCGTAGGTGCGGGGTGGGCGCGGCCCGCGCACGAGCGGGCTGCCGTGATCACCAGCTCGGCGACGTCGTCGGCGACCTGCGCGGCCCGTGCACGAGCGGGCTGCCGACCGGGTGCAGCAGGTCAGCTGGTGACGTGAAATGGACCGTGTTTCTTAGGCCGCAAAAGCGTCGCAACCAGCCCTGAATTTGCCCACGGTAATGACGAGTCTGCGCTTCCGTCTCGCAGTGTTAGACGGTTATCTCATGATTCGAGATCGTTTGTAAGTTGTCCATCTGAGCAGGCACGTTGTCGGCGCTGTCGCGTCCACAACGTGGGACGAGAGTAGTTCTTGGGCGGAATCGTCCACCCAGTCAGGTGACCAAGAATCGACCGCGTTGGGCGGCTCGCAGTCTTCGAAAGGGGCGTTGGTGGACATTCGGGTCACTCTTAGGTAACGATGCGGCTACAACATCGCGATTGGCGGGTCCAACAGCAACGGGGCGTGTGTACAGTTCCGGTGTCCATGGCGGAC
>CAZMDO010000365.1:0-3001 GCA_964564445.1 uncultured Ruaniaceae bacterium
GGCACGAGTGGGAGCAGCCCGACCTGCACGTGGACGAGTACGACCTGGACGTGGTGGCGCGGCCGGCGGCGGGCGACGCTGCGCCGGCGGGCGAGGAGCCAGCGGCAGGCGAGGCTGCGCCGGCGGGCGAGGCTGCGGCGGACGCTGAGGCACCGGCTGAGGCATCGGCCCCTGCCGAGGCCACGGCGGAGGCGCCGGCGGAGGCGGCGGCGGAGGACCAGCCGGCCGAGGCCAATGCTCCAGCGGAGGACGAGCGCGTCGAGGCCGAGGAAGCCAACGACCAGCCCGCGGAATCCGCTTCCCCAAAGACGGCCGACTAGCCGGTTTTCCGCGTACTATCAGCCTTGCGTGGGGTATTCCCGCGTATAGGCCGAAGCAGACGGTTGCCCAGAGCGAGCGTTTACCCGCGTGTTTCGCTACAGTGGTGGCACCCGCCTCTCGGGGGACAACAGGCTAAGGAGCCGAAGATCATGAGAGACAAAACGACACGTCGGGCTCGCTGGGCAGCAGTCGCTGGCGGTGCCGTCTGCGCGGTGCTGCTGGTAGCACCGGGCGCATCGGCCAGCACCACTGCCGGCTGGGGTGACGAGCTGATCCAGCTCAACCCGGGCGGCCAGCAGACCCAGGGTTGGGGCGACGAGCTCATCCAAGGTGGCTGGGGTGACGAGCTCATCCAGGGCGGCTGGGGTGACGAGCTCATCCAAGGCGGCTGGGGCGACGAGCTGATCAACGGTGGCGGCGGTGGCGCCCAGACCCTTGGTTGGGGCGACGAGCTGATCTGACCGAAGGGCCCTCCGACCCACCACACGCGGGTCGGCTACCGGCTCCTGCTCTACCTGCGGCGCCCGCATCGGCGGGCTCCGACGGATTCTCGTCGGCGGCCGCGTCCGTACCCTCGGACGCGGCCGTCGTCGCGTCCAGGCACTCTGGCATCATGGTCTCGGTGATGACCTGGTGAGCGGCACCCCGCAGCAGTTCACCTCCCTGCGCCCGCTCCTGCCGGGCGTGTACCTGCCCTCCCTGCTGTTCAGCATCGGCATCGGCGCGATGATGCCGATGATCGCCGTGAGTGCGGTGCGCCTCGGCGCCGACGCCGCCGGGGCGGCCCTGCTGGTGGCGCTGGTGCCCGTGGGCCAGATCCTCGCCGACGTGCCGGCCGGTGCCCTGGCCGCACGGCTCGGCGACCGGCTGGCGATGATCGTCTCCTCGCTGGTGGCGATGCTCGCCCTGGCCGGGTGCGCACTGGCGCCCAACCTGACCACCCTGGGACTGGCCGTGCTGCTGACCGGGGCGACCAACGCCGTCTACGGGCTGGCCCGGCAGGCCTACCTCACCGAGGTGATCGCACCGATGCGCCGGGCCCGGGCGATGTCCGCCCTGGGTGGGGTCGCCCGGATCGGACTGTTCCTCGGCCCGTTCGCCGGGGCGCTGCTGGTGCACGGCAACGAGAACCCCGCCCCCTCCTACTGGCTCGCGGTGGGCACCTCGCTGGTCTCGGCGTTGGTGGTGTGGTTCCTGGTACCGGCCGAGGGGCACCGCGGGCACGGCCCCGGCGGGACCGCCCGCCCGCGCGCCTCCACCGGGGAGGTGCTGCGCAGCTTCCGCGCCACCTTCGCCACCCTGGGCGTCGCCGTGCTGCTCGTGGGGGCGGTGCGCGGGGCCCGGCAGAGCGTGCTGCCGCTGTGGACCGAGCACCTCGGCTTCGCCCCGGCCACCACCAGCCTGGTGTTCGGCCTGGCGGGGGCGGTGGACATGCTGCTGTTCTACCCGGCCGGGAAGGTGATGGACCGGCTCGGCCGGCTGTGGATCGCCATCCCCTCGATGCTGGTGATGGCCGTGGCGATGGTGCTGCTGCCCTGGACGCAGACCCTGCCGGCGGTGATCGCGGTGGCGCTGGTGCTCGGCATCGGCAACGGCATCGGGTCGGGCATCCTGATGACCCTCGGTGCGGACACCGCCCCCGAGCACGGCCGGGCGCAGTACCTGGGCATCTGGCGGCTGTTCGGCGACACCGGCAACGCCGCCGGCCCCCTCGGCGTCTCCCTCGGCGCTGCGCTCGGCTCCCTCGGGGCCGGGGTGATGGCGATGGGCGGGGTGGGCGTGCTCGCCGCTGCGGCGCTCGGGCGATGGGTACCCCGCTGGAGCGACCATGCCAACGCGACCACCCGCCGTCGGGCAGGGCTGAGCTGAGCTGGGGACCCGGTGCGGCGGGCGCGCGGGGCGACATCGGATGCCGTGATGGCGGTAGCCGCGGCGGGCTGAGGCTGCGCGCACCTACCTCGGTCCGCCTCCGGTACCTCCGATGCGATGGACCAGCCACGAGAGACCGGCCCGGGCCGCGCGTCGGCCTGCACGCCCGGGTGTGACGTGGGACACTCTGGCTGAGTCATCCTTGGAGGCGGACATGATTGCGACCAATGACGAGTTGCATCCCGAGGATCGCCCCGACGGGTCGGCGGCGTTCGCCCGGGTGCTGGCCTACGGGCGCAAGGTGGCGCGCGACCTGGCCCTGACCGGCGTGCCGGAGGACTCCTACGCCGTGCAGGAGGCGCGCCAGCCCCCGCCGCACCACCGGTACGGGTTCGCCGGGTTCGCCGACGACGTCAGTGCCCCGGTGCGGGAGCGCCGCTCGAGCATCGGCGGCTGGCGGGTGCACCGGCGGCTGCTGGACGAGACCATCCGGCTGGACGAACGCGGCAACCAGGTGGGTCCGGCGACCGCGCGCACGGTGCGCGAGATCTGGCTGCTGCGCAGCGGCGCGCTGCAGGAGGCCGTGCTGCACACCGAGACCGACGGCGCCTGCACCGCGACGTCCGCCCCGCTCACCGAGGAGGTCGCGCACGCGATCACCGACGCCGAGCAGTGGCGCCAGGAGCGGTCCAGCCACGCGGGGGTGCGGCTGCTGCGGCGCACCGCGGTGCTCACCCCGAGCGAGGCGGACCCGGAGTTCACCGCCCTGGAGGAGCTGCTGCACGAGCTGCGCGGACGGATGGAGCGCTGA
>CAZMDO010000366.1:0-3000 GCA_964564445.1 uncultured Ruaniaceae bacterium
GGTCTCCTGCGGCTGGGTGGGAGGGGTCGGCTCGCTCATGGCTCCAGTGTACGAAGCCCGACGGCGTGCTGCCGCCCGGGCAGCACACCTCACCGGGACCAGGCCACCGGTCACCGCCCGCTGGGCGTCGGAGCACCGCACCCACCCGTCCCCGTCCTAGCGGCGGGCGGCCTGGCGCCGGAAGCTGAGCACCGACCAGACGAGCGCGACCGCCAGGATCCCGGCCAACCAGGCCAGGGCGAGGGCGGGGGCGGACCCGGCCGACGTGCCCATCAGCAGCGCCCGGACCGTCTCGATGACCGGGGTGATCGGCTGGTGCTCGGCGAAACCCCTCAGCCAGGTGGGCAACGTGTCCGCGGCGACGAACGCCGTCGAGAGGTAGGGCAGGAAGAGCAGCACGAACCCGTACCCGTTGGCCGCCTCCGGGCTGCCCGTGGCCAGGCCGATGGCCGCGAACAGGTAGGTGATCGCCACGATGTACACCGCGACCAAGGCGACCGCCAGCAGCCAGCCGCCCACCCCGGCGCTCGGCCGGAACCCGATCGCCAGTGCCACACCGATCACCAGCGCGGTGGCGAGCAGGTTGCGCACCAGGCTGGCCACCACGTGCCCGGTGACCACCGCCCAGCTGCGGATCGGCAAGGTGCGCAGCCGGTCCATGATCCCCGAGGCCTTGTCCCCGGCCACGTCCACGGCGGTGGCGGAGGCGCCGAAGCCGGCGCAGAGCAGGATGATGCCGGGCACGACGTAGTTCACGTAGTCCCCGCTCGGGTCGAACGCGCCGCCGAACACGTACACGAACAGCAGCATCAGCATCACCGGCAGCAGGACCGCCATCAGCATGGCGTCCACGTTGCGCAGGCTGTGCCGCAGGCTGCGGCCGACGAACACCGCCTCCTCGGTGCCGGGACGCAGGCGGGCGGCAGGTGGTGCCGTGGGCGTGAGGGTGGTCATCGCGGGGTCCTTCCGGTAGCGGCCAACGGCCGGGTGGTGGGGACAGCGGCGCCGGTGCCGCCGGGGTGGGTCCCCGGGCCGGCGGCGGTCTCGGTGAGGGCGAAGAACACGTCGTCCAGGCTCGGCCGGCGCACCACCAGCTCGCCGGTCAGGTCGAGCCGGTCGATCACGTCCAGGGCGCGACGCAGCCCGGCGGAGCTGCCGTCGGTGGGTTCGGCGTGCAGCAGCGCTCCGGAGTGGTCCCGCAGCTCCACCCGCTCCTCCCCCACGGTGCGCTTGAGCGCGGCCGGGGTGTCCTCGGCCACGATCGACCCGCCGCGCAGGATGGACACCCGGTCGGCGAGCTCGTCAGCCTCCTCGAGGTACTGCGTGGTCAGCAGCACGGTGGTACCGCTGGTGCGCAGCTCGGCGATCACCTCCCAGAGCTCACGCCGGCTGCGCGGGTCGAGCCCGGTGGTCGGTTCGTCGAGGAACACCACGTCCGCGGCGACCACCAGGCTGAGTGCCAGGTCGAGACGGCGGCGCATCCCACCGGAGAACGTCTTCACCCGCCGGCCGGCGGCCTCGACCAGGTCGAAGCGGGCGACCAGCTCGTCAGCCCGCCGCCGGGCCGCCCGGCCGCGCAGACCCTGCAGGCGCGCCATCATCCGCAGGTTCTCCTCGGCGGTGAGCACGTCGTCGACCGCGGCGGACTGCCCGGTCAGCGCGATCCGCCGGCGCACCTGGGCCGGATCGGCGAGCAGGTCGGCACCGGCGATCCGGGCGGTGCCGGAGTCCGGGCGCACCAGCGTCGCCAGGATGTGCACCAGCGTGGTCTTGCCCGCACCGTTCGGGCCGAGCAGGGCGTGCACGGTGCCCCGGGGCACGCTCAGGTCGATCCCGCAGAGCACGTCGACGGCGCCGAACGCCTTGCGTAGCCCACTCACCTCGATCACCGCGTCCATGACAGCTCCCTTCTCGTCAGCTCACCCGCTCGGGGTGTGTACTGCCTACACTGTATATGTCGTACACCATCTTGTCTATGTCGTAAACAGAAGTAGGCTGGCCAGATGGACCCGGACCTGGACGAGGTAGAGCTGCCCCGTGGCCTGGCCCTGGCCTGGGGGGTGGCGGCCCACCCGCAGCAGCGGGGACCCAAGCGGGAGCTGAGCCTGGAGCGGATCGTGGACGCCGCCGTCGAGATCGCCGACGCCGACGGGCTGGGGGCGGTGTCCATGTCCGCCGTGGCCACCCGGCTGGGATTCACCACGATGTCCCTGTACAGGTACGTGACCAGCAAGGACGACCTGCTGCTGCTGATGGGCGAGGAGGCCCTCGGCGCTCCCCCGGCCAGCGTCACCGAGGGCGCCGGCTGGCGCGAGGGCCTGCTGCGCTGGCACCACGAGACGATGGCGGTCTACACCGCGCACCCGTGGCTGCTCGACCTGCCGATCTCCGGCATCCCGAGCACACCGGCGAACCTGGCCTGGATGGACGCTGCCCTGGAGCTGATGTCCGGCACCGCCCTGGACCCCCGGGAGGCCACCGCGGTGCTGCTGCTGATGACCGGGCACGCCCGCTGGCAGGCGATCGTCGAGCACGGCTACACCGACCAGGCCCGTCAGGCCGGCACCACACCGAACGAGCTGGACCGCCAGATGGCCGCCCTGATGGACCGTCTGGTCACCGCCGAGCAGTTCCCGCACCTACGCCGGGCCATCGACGCCGGGGTGTTCACCGCCGAGGGCGACCCGCTGGCCTTCGGCCTGGATCGCATCCTGGACGGCGTGGACCTCTACCTGCGGGCCCGGGCCGACGGCGCCCCTGCCGAGGTGCCGCCGGCCCCGGAGGTACCGCCCGCCACGGACGCCTTCCCCAAGGACGCGAAGGTGCGCGAGGCGCGCGCTGCCCGCCGGGAGGCGGAGAAGGCCGCGCGGGAGGCCGCCAAGCGGGTGCGGGAGGCACTCAAGCGCGAGCAGGAGGCCGTGGCACGGGCGCGGGAGCGGGAGGCAGCGGCGCGGGAACGGGAGGCGGCGGCGCGGGAACGGCAGAAGTAGCCGCGCGCAG
>CAZMDO010000367.1:0-1394 GCA_964564445.1 uncultured Ruaniaceae bacterium
GTCCAGGTCGACCAGGTGGATGCTCACCTCCCGCCACCAGGCGAGCGCCACGTCCACCACGGTGCCGTCCCGGTAGGCGACCGGTGCGAACCACAGGGCGGAGTCCTCGCCGGGCCACAGACGGCGGTGTGCCTGGAGCACCTCGGTCAGCGCCGCGACGTGCTCGGCCCGGCTGCGGGTGGCGTGGGCCGTGATCGCCGCGTCCCGCCCGGCCTGGCCGCCGTCGTAGACCTCGATGGTGCTGCCGCGGGCGGCATGCTCGAGCTGGCGGGCGAGGGCACGGCCGATGCCGTCGATGTGGGCGAGCACGTGACCACGGGTCCAGCCGGGCAGCAGGCTCGGGGCGGTCAGGTCCGCTGCCGAGGCGTTCTCGACGGCGGAGATCACCGTGGTCAGGGTGCGCTCGCTCTCCCGGACGGCGGTCAGGGGTTCGGTGAGATCGGTCATGGCCACAGCAGCTCCTTGTGCCAGTCGTTCCCGGTGCGACGGTAGCGCAGCCGGATCTGCCCGGACGCGGCGGTCGCCTGCCAGAACTCCACCGACTCGGCGTGCAGCCCGTAGCAGCGCCAGGTCGGCAGCTCGGTGTCCGGGTGCTGCTGGACCCGCTCGAGCGCGGCGGCGAAGGCGGCGGCGTAGGTCTGCCGGTCGGGGAGCCCCTCGCTCTGGTGGCCGACGAGTGCGGCGGCGCGGGAGGCGTCCGGGCGGGAGCGGAAGTCCTCGCGCGCGGTCGCATCGCCCAGGTCGGTCACGGAACCGATGATGCGCACCTGCCGACCGAGGGGCGCCCAGAAGCTGGTCAGGGCGGCGTGGGGGTTCTCCGCGAGCTGGGTGGCCTTGGGGCTGAGCGCCGAGGTGGCGATGCACCAGGTGTGCTCGCGGTAGTCCTTGAGGATCACGGTGCGGGCGGTGACCTGGCCGTCGGCACCGGCGGTGGCCAGGTTCACCGCGTGCGGGGCGGCCATTCCGGCCCCGACGGCGCCACGCAGCCAGTCCAGGTAGAGGTCGCCGGGGTCGGCAGGGGTGTCCTTCGGGGCGAACGGGGGCAGGTGGTCCCGGTCGAAGGTGGGCAGCTGGCGCAGCCACTGCCGCAGGCCGTCGGAGGTCACGAGTCCCAGCCTCCCACAGGCCCCGTCCGCCAGCGCGGCTGCGCCCGCGCGCTAGCGGCCAGTGGTCCGCGGTCTGCGATCCGCGGTTTGCGGTCCGCAGCCAGCGGCGCGCACCCAGTGACCAGCCGGCAGCCGGCAGCGGCAGCGGCAGCACGCACGGAGGCACGATTGATGCACGGAGGCACGATAATCGCACCTCCGTGCACCATCATGACCTCGATCGCGCGGGGTGGCGGCGACGGGCTCCGCCGCGCGGAGTGATGGCGACGGGCTCCGCCGCGCGGGGTG
>CAZMDO010000367.1:1494-2997 GCA_964564445.1 uncultured Ruaniaceae bacterium
AACGAGGGCGCCCCGGGCGGAGGCCCTGCGGGCCCACCGGCAGGAGGACCGGCCGGTGGCGGCCCGTAGCCACCAGGGGCTGCACTGGCGGAGCCGAAGCTCTGCGCCGGATCCTGGTCGTTGCCTTCACCAGGAGTCCGGGCGGAGCCGGACGTCGGGTGCTCGGACATGCTGATCTCCCCGCTCTGGATCGTTCTCGATGTCGATCACGAGAGTAGTGCGCGAGGCGTGGGGCCGCCCGAGGCGGACCCGGCACTGCTGGAATCGCGCAGCACTGCGTCGCTGCTGCCGGGTGCCCTCAGCGCTGCGGGCGCCAGAGGACCATCGCGCCGGCGGACTCCACCCGGCGCAGCCGCGTGCCCAGCGGCACGGCGACCACGTCACCGGAGGCGGAGGCGGTGAACACCCGGCGGCCGGTGCCGTGGCTGGTGCGCAGGCGGGCGTTCTCCGCTTCCAGGCGCTCGTTCTCCGCGGCGAGCTGGAGGATGCGCTTGATGCCGGCGAGGTTGATGCCCTCCTCCTGGGAGAGCCGCTGCACCTCGCGCAGCACGTCCACGTCGCGGGCGGAGTAGCGCCGGCCCCGGCCCCGGGTGCGCTGGGGCACCACGAGACCGAGCCGGTCATAGGTGCGCAGGGTCTGCGGGTGCATCCCCGCGCGCTCGGCGGCGACCGAGATCAGGAAGATCGGGGCGTCATAGCCGGGCACGGCGCATCACGCCCTCGCCGCCGCCGCCAACCCGGCACGCGGGTCGGTCCCGTCGCTGGCCGCGGCGAACTGCTTGAGCGCCTCGGCGGCCGCCTTGCTCACCTTCCGGGGCACGGCCACCTCCACGGTGACGATCAGGTCCCCGGTGCCCTTCTTGGACTTCACCCCGCGGCCCTTGGCCCGCAGCCGGGTACCCGACTGGGTGCCGGCGGGCACCTTGAGGCGTACCTCGGAGCCGTCCAGGGTGGGCACCGCGATGGTGGCGCCGTGCACCGCCTCCGGGAACGTGATCGGGACGGTGATGGTGAGGTTCTGACCGTTGATGCCGAACACCTCGTGCGGTTCCACGCGGACGGTGACCACCAGGTCTCCCGGCTCGCCGCCGGTCGGGCTGGGCTGTCCCTTGCCGCGCAGGCGGATCTTCTGCCCGTCGTGCACCCCGGCGGGGATGCGCACAGTCATCGACCGGCTGCCGTCCAGGGTGAGGGTCACGGTCGCCCCCTCCACCGCTGACCGGAACGGCAGCGAGGCGGAGGTGGTGATGTCCCCGCCCTTGGTGGGCGCCTGGAAGCCGGCCCGGCCGCCACCGCCGCCACCGAAGAGGCCACCGAGGATGTCCTCGAAGCCACCACCGCCAGGCATCGACCCGCCGGTGGAGTACCGCACCCGGGGGCCTCCGCCCCCGGCGCCGAACATGCCGCCGAACAGGTCCTCGAACCCGGCAGCACCGGCGGTGCCGCCGGGGCCGGAGGCGAACCGCGGCCCGCCTCCGGCCATGGCGCGCAGCGCGTCGTACT
>CAZMDO010000368.1:0-2988 GCA_964564445.1 uncultured Ruaniaceae bacterium
TCCTGGAACGGAACAAGGGCGCTGCCGACGTGCTGCTGCTCGGCATCCCCACCCGCGGCGTCCCGCTGGCGCACCGCCTGGGGCAGCGCATCCTCGCCGCCGAGTCCCGCCCGGCCTCGGACCTGGAGCAGCTGGTCGGCACCATCGACGTGACGATGTACCGCGACGACCTGCGCCGCAACCCCACCCGTGCCCTGGAGCCGACCCGCATCCCCGCCTCCGGCCTGCAGGAGAAGGTGGTGGTGCTGGTGGACGACGTGCTCTACTCCGGCCGAACCGTGCGCGCCGCCCTGGACGCCGTCTCCGAGATCGGCCGGCCGCGCGCGGTGCAGCTGGCGGTGCTGGTGGATCGCGGGCACCGCGAGCTGCCCATCCGGGCGGACTTCATCGGCAAGAACCTGCCCACCTCCCGGGACGAGCGGGTCAGCGTGCAGCTGACCGAGCTGGACGGTCAGGATGCGGTGGTGCTGTCATGAGGCACCTGCTGTCGGCAGCCGACCTGAGCCGCGCCGAGGCTGTGGAGATCCTGGACACCGCCGCCACCATGTCCGCCACCCAGTCCCGGGAGATCAAGAAGCTCCCCGCGCTGCGCGGGCGGGCCGTGGTGAACCTGTTCTACGAGGACTCCACCCGCACCCGGATCTCCTTCGAGGCCGCCGCGAAGCGCTTGTCCGCGGACGTGATCAACTTCTCCGCCAAGGGCTCCTCGGTCTCCAAGGGGGAGTCGCTGAAGGACACGGCGCAGACGCTCAAGGCGATCGGCGCGGACGCCGTGGTGATCCGGCACAGCGCCTCGGGGGCACCGCAACGGCTGGCCACGTCCGGCTGGATCGACGCCCCGGTGATCAATGCGGGCGACGGCAAGCACCAGCACCCCACCCAGGCGCTGCTGGACGCGTTCACCATCCGCCGGCACCTGGTCGCCGAACCCACCGGCGCAGGGCTGGACGGGCTGCGGGTGGCGATCGTCGGGGACGTGCTGCACTCCCGGGTGGCCCGTTCCAACGTGGACCTGCTGCACACGCTCGGCGCCGAGGTGACCCTGGTGTCCCCGCCCACGCTGGTGCCGGTGGGGGTGGAGACGTGGCCGTGCCAGGTGTCCTACGACCTGGACGCCACGCTCGCCGACCAGCGCCCGGACGCGGTGATGATGCTGCGGGTGCAGCGGGAGCGGATGTCGGCGGCCGGGGGAGGGTTCTTCCCCTCGGCCGCGGAGTACTCTCGACGCTACGGGCTGGACGCGGCTCGGCTGGCCCGGCTGGCCGAGCACACCATCGTGATGCACCCCGGACCGATGAACCGAGGGCTGGAGATCTCCGCCCAGGCCGCCGACTCGCCCCGCTCCACCGTGGTGGAACAGGTCGCCAACGGGGTGGCGGTCCGGATGGCCGTGCTCTACCTGCTGCTGGCCGGCACCGACGAAGGGAGTCCCGCGTGACCGCCTACCTGATCCAGGGCGCCGCCCTCTGCGGCGAGGACCGCACCGACCTGCTGCTCGCCGAGGGCCGGATCGCCGCCACCGGAACGGAGGCAGCAACCGCCGCCCCGGCCGACGCGGTCCGCATCGACGCCGACGGCCTGGTCGCCCTGCCCGGACTGGTGGACCTGCACACGCACCTGCGCGAGCCCGGCCGGGAGGACGCCGAGACGGTGGCTTCCGGCACCCGGGCGGCCGCCGCGGGCGGGTTCACCTGCGTGCACGCGATGGCCAACACCACCCCGACCGCGGACACCGCAGGTGTGGTGGAGCAGGTCTGGCGGCTCGGCCAGGACGCCGGCTGGGCCGAGGTGCGCCCGATCGGCGCGGTCACCGTGGGCCGGGCCGGCACCCAGCTGGCCGAGCTGGGCGCGATGGCCGACTCCGCCGCCGCCGTGCGGGTGTTCTCCGACGACGGCGACTGCGTGCACGACCCGGTGCTGATGCGCCGCGCCCTGGAGTACGTGAAGGCCTTCGACGGCGTGGTGGCCCAGCATGCGCAGGAGCCTCGCCTCACCGAGGGCGCACTGATGCACGAGGGCGTGGTCTCCGCCGAGCTTGGCCTGACCGGCTGGCCGGCGGTGGCCGAGGAGGCGATCATCGCCCGGGACGTGCTGCTCGCCGAGCACGTCGGCTCCCGGGTGCACATCTGCCACGTGTCCACCGCCGGGTCGGTGGAGATCATCCGGTGGGCCAAGCAGCGTGGCATCCAGGTGACCGCCGAGGTCACCCCGCACCACCTCGTCCTCACCGACGAGCAGGTGCGCGGCTACGACCCGCAGTTCAAGGTGAACCCGCCGCTGCGCACCGCCGCGGACGTCGCGGCGGTGCGGGCCGGGCTCGCCGACGGCACCATCGACATCGTCGCCACCGACCACGCCCCGCACCCGCGGGAAGCCAAGGACTGCGAGTTCGCGGCCGCCGCGATGGGGATGACCGGGCTGGAGACCGCGGTCGGCGTGGTCGCCGCAGCCATGGTCGCGCCGGGTGAGCACGACTTCACCTGGGCGGACGTGGCCCGCACCATGTCCACCCGGCCGGCCGAGATCGGTCGGGTCGCCGGGCAGGGCCGGCCGCTGGCCACCGGGGAACCGGCGCACCTGACCCTGGTCGATGCGGACAGCCCGTGGCAGGTGCGCCCGGAGGCCCTGCACACCGCCAGCGAGAACACCCCGTTCACCGACCGCGAGCTGCCCGCACGGGTGGTGGCCACCTTCTACCGCGGTGTGGCCACCGTGCTCGACGGCGAAGTATGCGACAACCGAGAGGACGCCCCAGCGTGACCGAGCCACGTCCCATCCCCACCCCCGACGACCGGGCGCTGCTGGTGCTGGAGGACGGCACCGTGCTGCACGGGCGCGCCTACGGCGCCCGTGGGGCGACGTTCGGCGAGATCGTCTTCTCCACCGGGATGACCGGTTACCAGGAGACCCTCACCGACCCGTCCTACCACCGGCAGATCGTGGTGATGACCGCCCCGCACATCGGCAACACCGGCATCAACGACGAGG
>CAZMDO010000369.1:0-2978 GCA_964564445.1 uncultured Ruaniaceae bacterium
GGGTCGGTCAGACCTGGCGGGTCGGTCAGGCCTGGCGGGTCGGTCAGGCCTGGTGGGCCGGTCGGCTTCCCCATGGTGGTGCTCCCGGACTCCCGGGGGAGCGACCCCGGGTCGCTGCGCAGCAGACGCACGGTGCCGCGCAGGTCTCGCATGGCCGGCCCCGTGACCTGCTGGACCTGCCGGAGCGCACGGCGAGCTGCGCCGTCATCGACCCCGATGGCCTCCTCGGCCACGTGCGCGTGCACCGACACCACCGACAGGGTGTGCCCGATGACGTCGTGCAGGTCCCGGGCCAGCTGCACGCGTTCGGCCTGGGCGTGCTCGCGGACCTGACGCACGGCAGCCTCGGCGGTCAGGTCGGCGATCTGCTCGGACTGCCGCCGCCCCTCCCGGCGCAGCCGCACGCTCACCCCGAGCGCGACGGCCGCGGCGATCAGCGCCACGTTCGTGATCAGCTCGTAGGAGGCGAGGTAGGCCGTGGGCAGGCCCTCGTGCACCCGGAAGAAGGCGGACACCGCGGTGAGCACCCCGCCGCCGACCACCGCCGCCACCGTGCGGGCCTGCTCCGCGCAGGAGTACAACGCGGCCACGGCGGGCAGCGCGATCCCGATCGGCGGGTAGTCGAGGGCGTAGTAGGCGAAGATGCCCAGCACGGTGGCCGCGAGCACCAGCCGGGGCGCCCGCCGGCGGCAGAGGATCGCGGCACCGAAGCCGAGCGCGAACAGGTAGGCCCACGGACTCTGCGCCACCTGCCCCTGCCAGTCGGCGGCGATCACCACCGCCACGCCGAGCGCGATGCCGGCACCGAGCAGCAGGTCGGTCACGCGGGGATTCACACCGGCAGCCTACGGACCGGCCCGCCGCGGTGGTATCGGTCCACCGGTGGAGAGGGCTGTCGCTCCGGGGCGACACCGCCCTCGCCGGTGAGCGACCGGTGTGACGGCAGCGAGCGAGCCGGATCGACGACGCCGGGCGGATGTGCCGGCAGGGCAGGCATTCCTAGCGTCGAGGACATGAACACCACACCCACCCCGGGCCGGCCCACCGGCCCCACCAGCACGCCCCGGCCGCAGATCGTCTGGCAGGCGGTGGCCGGCCTCGGTGCCCTGGTGCTGCTCTGGCCGCTGACCACCCTGACCGGTATCGCCGACGCGATCGGTGCACCCGCGCGGGCCGTGCTGGTGGTCGGTCTCATCGGTGCCGCGTGGATCGGGGTGGTGGGACTGGGCCGGCTGCCCCGCCCGGTGCTCACCCTCACCCTGACCGGGATGGCGGGCGGCGTCTACCTGCTGCTCGCGGACCTGCTCGCCGGCGCCGGCGTCTCCGGTGGTCTGGGGCTGGTGGCGCTGCCGTTCCTGCTGCTCGACCTGGTCGGTGGCGGGGCGTTGTGGGGGGTGCTCGCCGGGCTGGTCGCCGCCGGGGTGCAGCGGCTGCGGGGCGGACGATGACCGCGCTGACCCGCCGCCGACTGCTCGCTCTCGGCGGGGCCGGGGCGGCCGGGGCCGGGCTCGCGGCGCTGGCGGGGTGCTCGGGCGGGAGCATCAGCGGGGTCACCGAACCGGAGGCCTTCGACACCCCACTGCCGATCCCACCGCTGGCCGAGGGCCGGATGGTCGGCGGGATCCGCACGTTCACGCTCACCGCACAGCCGGGCAGGTGGCAGTTCCGGCCCGGTCGACCGACGGCCACCTGGGGCTTCGACGGCCCCTACGGGGGCCCGACGCTGCGCGCCGCAGTGGGTGAGCGGGTGGCGGTCGAGGTGACGAACGAGCTGCCGGAGGCCACCTCCACGCACTGGCACGGCATGCACCTGCCGGCGGAGATGGACGGTGGGCCGCACCAGATGATCGAACCGGGCGAGGACTGGCGGGCGGAGTGGCTGGTGGACCAGGCGCCGTGCACGCTCTGGTACCACCCGCACCCGCACGGGGCCACCGAGCGGCACGTCTACCGTGGCCTGGCGGGGATGTTCCAGCTGCTCCCGGCGCCCGGGTCGGCGGAAGCGGCGGTCCAGGAGCGCCTGCCGCACACCTACGGGGTGGACGACGTGCCGGTGGTCATCGCGGACAAGTCCTTCGACGAGGCCGGTGAGCTGGTGATCGACGACGGCGGCAACGAGGTGGGCTTCCTCGGTGACGTGATCACGGTGAACGGGGTGGTCGGCGCCTCGTTCCCCGTGACCACGGCGCTGGTGCGGCTGCGCATCCTGAACGCCTCCACCGCCCGCACCTACTCGCTCGGGCTGCCGGAGCAGGAGATGCTGCTGATCGCCTCCGACGGCGGACTGTTGCGTTCGCCGTTGCCGGTCACCCGGGTGCGGCTCTCCCCGGGCGAGCGGGCCGAGGTGCTCGTGGCGCTGCGGCCCGGGCAGGACGTGCGGCTGCACTCCTTCGAACCGGACCTGGGCCGGGTGGCGGCACCGTTCGCGGTCGGTGCGAACGACTCCTTCGACGTGCTCCGCCTGGTGGCCACCGAGGAGCTCACCGGGTCGGCGGAGGTTCCCGACCAGCTGGCCTCGTTCGGCCTGGACGCCGCTGCGGTGAGTGTCCGGCGCCGGTTCGAGCTGCAGGGTCGCACGATCAACGGCGCCCGGATGGACATGGCCCGCATCGACGAGACGGTGCCGGTGGGCACCACCGAGCTGTGGACGGTGCGCAACCTGGACCTCTCCCCGCACAACTTCCACGTGCACGACGTGCAGTTCGAGGTGCACGCCATAGACGGCGCCGCCCCGCCACCGGAGCTGGCCGGCCGCAAGGACACCGTGTACACCGAACCCCACCGGGACTACGAGCTGCTGATGCGGTTCACCGACTACACCGAGACCCAGTGGCCGTACATGTACCACTGCCACCTGCTGCGGCACGAGGACGAGGGGCTGATGGGCCAGTTCGTGGTTGTGAACCCCGGTGAGGAGGCCGACCCGTCGATGATCGCCGGGCACGGGCACGGGCACCACTGAGCAGGGTCGTTGCTGC
>CAZMDO010000370.1:0-2976 GCA_964564445.1 uncultured Ruaniaceae bacterium
TCTGCTCGAAACCGGCGGATTCCGAACCCAACTACACCCTCGATCGTGAAGAGCCACTAATTCACCCGTAAATATCGCCAGATTCGGTTGTGGTGACGGTTTCTCGGTGGATATACCTGTCTCTGGCCGGGTTCGAAGAAATGCGATCCGGGGGAACTGCAAGACGCCTTTGATCGAGGGAGAGAGTCGTGAGGCACACCATGAGGCATGCGCGCTCGCCGCGCCGTGCCGCCGGCTGGGGGAGCAGCGTTGCGGTGCTGAGCGCAGCGCTGCTGGTCGTGGGCCTGACCGGTCCTGCGGCACCTGCCGACGCGGCCCCGGAGGACCCGGCGAACAGTGCTGCTGAGACGATCGAGGCGGCGCCGACAGGAGGACTGGCAGCCACCGAGCAGAGCTCGGGCAGTGACCTGTCGACGACCGCGGCCACCGAGGGGGGTGCTGCGACCGCCGACGGGGATACGGTCATCGAGCCGCCGAGCGCGGCGACCGCGATCGTGCCATCAGGTCAACCGAGCTCCGACGCTGCGACACCGACCGACAGCTCCACCATCGAAGACGAAGCCGCGGAGTCTGCGATCGAGCCCTCCGCCGAGAACGGTGCGGAGCCTGCGATCGACCCTGTCACAGGCTCCAGCTCCGGCGAGTCAGCCAGCACCGGTTCAGATCGCTCGGTGAGCACCACCGTCGAAGCCGTCTCAGCACTCCCCGGTCCGGCCGCTGCTCCGCTCGCCACTAGCTGGTGCAGCTCTACCACGGGAGCGAGCGGCGACTTCCAGCAGTGGAACTCGGAGTCCTCAACGTGGACGAACGGTAACGCCGGCAAGGCCTACACCGAGGGTGACTGGGTACGCCAACGAGTGCAGCTGACCGACTTGGCTGCAGCGAACAACCAGTTCGTGGTTACTTTCGGCTTCCAGGATGACTTGACGATCGGTTACGACGACGTTCGCTTCGTTCGCATCGCCGACAGCGACGGGAACACGATCCCGGGCGCGACCGGCACGGTCGGGGTGACAGGTGTAGTCCCGAGCCTGACCGGTCAGACGGCTACCGCGACGGCCACCTTCAACTTCACCCTGCCCTCGGCCGGCGACGTCTGGCTCTACTACGACGTCCACCTTGCCAGCAGCCTCGACTACGCGGGCACCGGTCTCCGGGGGGCGGCGTACTACGCCGGCTCCTCCTTGCACGTAACGCGCCAGTCACTCAACTGCATCGGTCTCGGCAAGTCGGCCCTGTCGATCCCAGCACGGAACCTCGCTTACGGAACCATCACGGTGGACAAGACGACCGATCCAGCCGGCGTGACCGAGCTGTTCGACTTTACCGTCAGCGACGGCGAGAACTCGTCACAGTTCGAGCTCGCCGACGCCACCCAACCGTGGACCAGTCGCGTGGGCACCCGAGACTTCACCATCTCTGAGGACGACATCCGGGCGCCCTGGTCGCTGACGAACCTGGTGTGCACGGGCGCCGAGGCTGTCGACTACGACCTCGCTGCGGCTCAGGTGGTCGTCACGATCGTGAACGGTACGAACGCCTTCTGTACCTTCACTAACTCGCGCAGCGCGAGCCTGATCGTGCAGAAGACCTGGGTGGATGCCCTCGCCGGTGACGAGGGCACGCTCACCATCAGCCACGGGGGCGAGAAGAGCTCGGCAACCTCGACCGCGAACGGGGAGCCCGGGTCCTGGACCGACATGGTGCAACGAGCCAGTGCCGCTGTGGTGCTCGGCACGGAGGTCACCGTCTCCGAGTTGCTTGCCAGCGGGAACGCCGGAAGCTACGAGCAGGACATCACCTGTGACGGTGCGCAGCCCGATGAGGAGGGCTCGTTCACGATGCCCGACCACGCGGTGACGTGCACGATCACCAACGACCGGCTCGTGCCCGACCTCGAGGTGCTCAAGCGGGGCTGGGCGATGCCCACGTTCACCCAGGAGATCGCCTCGGGAAGCCCGGTCGTGAGCGGCACCACGGTCTTCTGGACCTACGAGGTGACGAACACCGGCGAGACGCCTCTCACCGGAATCACCGTGGCCGACGACCAGGTGACGAACGTGTCCTGCCCGTCCACCTCGCTCGCGGTCGACGCCTCGATGACCTGCACCGCCAGCGGGCCGGTCACTGCCCTGGCGACCACCCCCTGACCCCCTAGACCCAGCAGAAAACACCAAGGAAATCGCGTCGGCCCCTGGGAGGGCCGGCCACAACCAAGGAGACACCAATGCAGAAGAAGACCACCGGAGTCATCGCCGGCGTTGCCGGAGCGGCCCTGCTCATGGGCGGCACCACCTTCGCCCTGTGGAGCGACAGCGCTCCGGTCGACGGCGCTCAGATCACCGCCGGTAACCTCGACGTCGCCGTCGTGAAGGACGCGAAGACGCAGTCCACCTGGAGCTGGACCGACATCTCCGCCGACCGCAGCGACAGCCCGCACGCGATCACCGACCTGAGCAGCTTCCGGATCATCCCGGGTGACACGGTGCAGGGTGTCGTCGCCCTGGACCTCGCTCTAGAGGGCGAGAACATGGTCGCCGACCTCGGCTTCACGCCCGGTGCGGTGACCAAGGCGAGCCTGGACAACCTCGAGATCACCCTGGACGTCTACTCCGACGCCGGCCTGACCACCGAGGTGCCGCTCGGGGCCGGTGACACCATCCAGCTCGCCGCGGCCGACAACGGCAACCCGGGTGCGCTCCCGAGCGTCCCGGCGGATCTGGACGGGGCTGCCGACCTGTACGTGGTGGTCACCGTGACCTTCCCGGGCACCACTGCCGACCAGGATCTGGTGCAGACGTCCGTGGCGCTGGCCGACTCGGCGATCACCCTCGACCAGGTGCGCACCGACGCCGAGGGCTACATCGGCTGACCGGCTCCCGGGTAGGGGCGGCCCACCTTCCGCCCCTACCCGGTGCACATCACCCACCCCCACCACCCACGAGGAGCAGAGATGGCCATCACCGCCGCTGAACC
>CAZMDO010000371.1:0-2972 GCA_964564445.1 uncultured Ruaniaceae bacterium
GCGATCTCGCCGAGCAGGAAGGACCAGTGGTCCGGGAAGATCTTCCGCGCGAACTCCTTGACGATCTTGGAGATGCCCACGCGGGTGTCGAGGAAGTCGGCAGCGGCCGCCAGGCGCGGGTCCGCCTTCTCGGCCGGTGCGTCGGTGGCGGTGGTCATCGCTCACGCTCCCAAAAGCTCGGTCCGACAGGCTCATGGAAGTCGCTCTGGGCGTACAGGTAGCCCTCCTCGTCGACGGCGATGGGCAGCTGGGGCAGCGGCCGCTTCGCCGGTCCGAAGACCACCTTGGCCTGGTCGGTGATGTCGAAGGTCGACTGGTGGCACGGGCAGAGCACGTGGTGGGTCTGCTGCTCGTACAGCGCCACCGGGCAGCCGACGTGGGTGCAGACCTTGGAGTAGGCCACGATCCCGTCGTAGGACCAGCCCTTCTTCTCCTCCGGCTCCTTCAGGTCCTGAGGATCGAGGCGCATCAGGATGACGATCGCCTTGGTCTTCTCCTCGAGGTAGTGCTCACCGGCGGTGTCCCGCAGACGCCAGGGCTGCACGTGCACCATGGATCCGCGGGTGACGTCGGCAGCCTTGATGCGGCGGTCGGTCGGGTCGGTGGCCAGGTACCGGCGCCCACCCTCGGGGGTGTTGCCCCAGGCGGTGTGCCGGAACCGGGAAATGTCCCAGTCGCCACCGAGGTTGCCGATCAGCGGCACCAGGAAGGACAGCGGCGCGATCGCCACCGCGGTGCCCAGCGCGCCCTTGATCAGCGGCCGGCGGGCGATGGAGGAGTCGGCGACCCCTTCGCGCATGATGTCCACGGCCTCGGCGCGGGTGGCCTCGTCCCCCGGCTGCGGGTGACGCTCCTCGACCTTCTCGTGGTCGTTCATCAGGCTCTTCGCCCAGTGCACGGCACCGACACCGATGCCGAGCATGCCCAGGCCGAGACCGAGCCCGATCACCAGGGTGGACATCCGCACGTTGCCGACCTCGAGACCGTCCACCGGGAAGGCGAAGTAGCCCCAGATGGCGGCGATCGTGGCCAGGATGGAGATGACGAACAGGACGACGACCTGGCGCTCGGAGCGCTTGTTCGCCTTCGGGTCCTCGTCCCCGAGCCGAGGACGGTGCGGCGGCAGGCCGGGGTTCTCGAACCGCTCGGGAACGTCCCCCTCGGTGGAGGAGGGGCGGTCGACGTCGTGGGGGCTGTGTGGCTGGTCGAGACTCATGAGGAACGCGCTCCGATCCACACCGCGAACCCGATCAGGATCGACATGCCGATGGCGAAGGCCCACAGGCCCTCCGACACCGGGCCGAGCGCCCCGAGGCTGAAGCCGCCGGGGGACGGCTCACGCTGGGCCATCAGGTAGGCGATGATGTCCCGCTTGTCGTCCGGGGTGAGCGTGGCGTCGTTGAAGACCGGCATCGACTGCGGCCCGGTGAGCATCGCCTCGTACATCTCGGTGGGCGTGCTGTTGAACAGCGACGGGGCGTGCTTGCCGTTGGTGAGGGCACCGCCGGCGCCGACGGCGTTGTGGCACATGGCGCAGTTGGTGCGGAAGATCAGCCCGCCCTGGGCGGCGTCGCCGAGCGCAGGGTCGACCTGCTCCTCGCTCGGGATGCTCGGGCCTGCGCCGAGGGAGGCCACGTAGGCAGCGAGCTGCAGGGTCTCCTCCTCGTCGAACTGCGGCGGCTTGGCCTCGGCCTGCGGCTGGTTGGCGTCCATCGGCATCCGGCCGGTGGCCACCTGGAAGTGCACCGAGGCCGCACCGACGCCGATCAGCGACGGGCCGCGGTCGGTGCCCTGGGCGTTCAACCCGTGGCAGGTGGAGCAGTTCGCGATGAACAGCTTCTCACCCGCCGCGACGTCACTAGCACTGGCGGTCTCCGCCTGCGCTGGTGATGGTGCCAGCGCAGCGTAGATCACGCCGGTGAACAGCAGAGCCAGCGTCATCAGGACGACGGGCGCCAACCGGTGCCGTCTGCCTGCCGCTAATGCCTTCACTTCTACGAATCCTCGAATCACGTGGGGACAGATTTACCGATGACGGGTGCTACAGCAGGAACGGGAGCAGGTAGATGGTGCCGAACAGCACGATCCACACCGCGTCGACGAAGTGCCAGTAGTAGGAGACCACCAGGGCGAAGGTCGCGTCGCGTTCGCTGAACCGGTCGGTGGAGAACGCGCGCAGCAGCACGAACAGGAAGGCGATCAGGCCACCGAGCACGTGCAGGCCGTGGAAGCCGGTCGGGATGAAGAACACCGAGCCGTAGCTGGAGTTGGCGATCGTCAGGCCCTTGTGCACGAGCTCGGCGTACTCGTACACCTGCCCGGCCACGAAGAAGGCACCCATCAGGAAGCTGAGGATGTACCACTCCTGCATGCCCCACCGGGTCACCTGCCACAACGGCCCGCTGCGCACCTTGCGGAACTCTTCGGCGGCCCAGACACCCATCTGGCAGGTCACCGAGCTGAGCACCAGCACCAGGGTGTTGATCGATGCGAAGGTCACGTTGTGGAACGCGTGCCCACGGGCCCAGACCTCGGGGCCGGCGACCGCCTGGTGCGTGAAGTACATCGCGAACAGACCCGCGAAGAACATCAGCTCCGAGGAGAGCCAGACGATCGTGCCGACCTGGGTCAGATTCGGCCGGTTGACCGCCAGGTGCGGGGCAGGGGGAGGAGAGGTTGCAGACGACACGATGTCATTATGGCGGTTCTTCGGCAGTGGTGGGGACCTTCGGTGACCCGTGTCGGCAGTTTGTCGCACGGGCGCGCGCCAAAACGATTGTCTGGGCCGCTGGCGCCGGCGTGGGTGCTGACGTTCCCCCGGTCTTCGTCACCTCGACGAGGAGGCGCAAGTGAGCTCGGCCCGGCCGCTCGACGTGGCTAGGATGAGAGCGAGTCGACGGTAGTGTCCGCGCGCCATGCCGCGGGCCGGAAGGATCACGATGACCGCGGTAGTTCGGGAGGACGCCATGGCG
>CAZMDO010000372.1:0-2968 GCA_964564445.1 uncultured Ruaniaceae bacterium
CCTGGATCGACCCCGACACACAGCAGTACAAGCACGAGCCGGAGTCGATCGAGCGCGCATCCGCACAAGCCCTGAGAGAGTTCGCCCCTGGCAGCACGTTCTACGCGCGCGGATTGGCCATCGAGATCGACGCGGTCGACCTCGGCCGCGACGGCGAAGCGGTGCACACCTGGGCATTCTGCCCCGCATGCGGGTATGGCGTAGACCTGGGCAGAGGTGCGCAGCTCAGCGTGAGCGCCTGCCCCCGATGCGGCAGCGCCGGGATCGCCGACCTGCGGCAGCGCCTGGACGTGGTGGAGCTGAAAGAGGTTTCCTCTGCCATCCGGCGCGAGGAAGCGGCGATCAACGACTCGCGGGACGAGCGCGACCGCGTTTCCTATCAGATTGCACTGACCACCGGTCACAGCAGTGAGCACGTCCGGCGCCGCTGGTACGTGCAGGACTACGACTTCGGCGCCAAGTACGTGCGCGAGATGACGCTGCGATGGCTGAACCTGGGTCCACGGACCGGGCGCGGCACCGCCTTCACCCTCGCTGGGCACGACCTTGGTGCACCCTTGTTCCGGCTCTGCGACAGTTGCGGGAAGAAGGACTCCTCGACCGGGCGGAACACCCCGAGAGAGCACCGGCCTTGGTGTCCCCGCCGACGCGAGCTCGCCGAGCACACCCGGACGATCGCGCTGGCTCGCACCCTGCGCACCGAGGGCCTGCTCATCCGCCTGCCGAGCGGCGTCACCCTCGGCGACCACTTCGCCCTGCCGAGCCTGCGTGCCGCCCTGTTGCTGGCGCTGCGCGAGCACCTGGGCGGCGCACCGGACCACCTCGCTGTCGAGACTGCGATCGACCCCGCTGCCGACGGGACACCGACCGAGGCGCTGCTCCTGCACGACATCGTTCCCGGTGGCACCGGATACCTCGCCGAGCTGGCTGACCCAGAAACCGTCTGGGGCATGCTGCACACCGCATGGCAGGTACTGCGGGACTGCCCCTGCCAGACGGGCGACACCCTCGCCTGCGAACGCTGCCTGCTGCCATTCGCACCGGTGCACGACGTCACTCGCGTCTCCCGTTCCGCCGCTGAACGGCACCTGCGGACCATCCTGCGTTCTGGGGACGCCCGGGAGACAGATGTCGAGGACCAGATCGCCTGGGTGGTCACTGAGGAAGAACCGGCGATGCCCGAGATCGAGTCCCAGCTCGAGCAGAAGTTCCGCCAGGTGCTCCGCACCCGCCTGGCCACCCTCGGCGCAACAGTGGTGGAATACCCCACCGACGTAGGCAACGCTTGGCAGATCACCTTCGGCGGAGGCGCACGATGGCGCCTCGAACCACAACAGTTCCTGTTCGGGGCACGTCCTGACTTCGTGCTCAGCTCGGACCGGCCAGACGTGCCCGGGGTAGCCATCTTCACCGACGGGTGGCGCTATCACGCCTCGCCCGAACACAACAGGCTCGCCGACGATGCCGCCAAACGCGACGTGCTCCGCGACGCGGGATACCAGGTGGTGGCCCTGACTTGGGAGGACATCGACGGCGGTGAGGCACAGCGTCCGCCCAGTCCGCCCGCGTGGTACGAGCCGACCGTTGCCGAACATGTGCTGCGGCAGGCAGGTGACGGGCTGCGCAGCTCGGCGCTGGACCTGGTCCAGGTGAGCGGGCTGGATCAGCTCGTCGCCTGGATTCAGCGGCCGGACGTACAAGCCCGGGAGCAGCTAGCCCGGTGGATACCGGCGCTGGCAGTACCACGGGCGACGGTCCGCGGAACGACTAGCCTCGACGTGCCGTTGGCGCAGGTCGCGCTCGATATTCTCGACGGCGGCGGGTTGGGCCAGGACGGGACGGCAATGACGATGGTCTGGCGCCACGGCGCCCTCGTGCTTGCCCTGCGCATGACTGACCAAGCCTCGATGACCTTCGAGACCGCCGTCGTGCTCGACGACGGCACCGAGGCACTGGGGGAGTCGCACCGGCAGAACTGGCGGGCGTGGCTACACCTGGCAAACCTGCTCAATCACCGCGTAGAAGCGACGACGATCACCACGCGGACCCTAGTTGCCGCTGCCGCGCAGCCTGCTCCTGGTGGAGCCCCGGGTGATGATGACGGACGCCTGGCGTCGGCACAGTGGGACGCCGTGTTCGCCGACGCCGTGGAGGTAGAACGTGACCTGCTGCGCTCCCTCTCGGTGCTCGCCGAGGCCGGTGTTGTGCCACCGGTCCTGGGGGAAGAGGTCGAGGTGGACGACGAGCTCATGGTGCTCGACCTGTCCTGGCCGGCCGAACGGGTTGCGGTGTTCGCAGAACCACCGGAAGACGCCACTCGCCATGACCTGGAGCGCGCCGGCTGGCGAGTAGTCGACGCCGACGCCGATGTGTTGCTGAAGGCGCTGAGAGAGGGGACGACGGGCTGATGCCGCAGATCATCCATGGACCGAGGCAGAAGACCAGGCTGGACGGCTCCGTCAAGAAGGCGGCCTACTCCTTCCTCGAGAAGTTGCAGGACGACGACACCACACCTGGGTTGCACGTCGAACCGATCGACAACAGCGCCGACCCGAGGGCGCGCACCGCACGGGTCAACGACTTCTGGCGAGCGGTGCTCATCAAGGTGGGCGACCCGAGCAACAGCTACGTGTACCTCGGGGTGTACCCGCATGACGACGCAATCGACTTCGCCCAACGAGTCACGCTGCGGATCAACCCGCTGAACGGCATCCCCGAGCTGAGCACCGGTAGCGCGAGCCCCGAGGACCAGCCCGTGCAGCATGCCGACGCAGAGCCTGCCCGGCCGAAACCCGATGATGTTGACACGACGGCCTACCCGTTGCTGGAGACCCAAGGCATCGGCGCAGCAGACCTGGAGCAACTCGGTGTCGCCCCGCAGGCGGCGGAACGAGCTCTCACGATCACCGACGAGGATGCGCTGGCCGACTTCGCCGAGACGCTCCCGGCGTGGCAGGGGATAGCCCTG
>CAZMDO010000373.1:0-2956 GCA_964564445.1 uncultured Ruaniaceae bacterium
CGTACAGCCGGGCGCAGATCTCCCGGGTGGCGCCCACGATGAGCGCCTTGCCGGGGGCCGCACCGCCGGTGCCCGGGCCCACACCGCCCGCCCCGACCCCTACGCCGGCCGAGCCGGCCTGGCCCGGGCGTGCTCCGCCGTCGGGCAGGGCCGTGGTGCCTTCCCGGACCAGCTCGAGCATCACCTCCCGGCGGGCCTCCCAGTGCGCCACCAGGTCCTCGGCGAGCGCCCGCATCCGCTTCGGCGCCCCGTACACGGCGTTGATCACCGCCACGGTGCGCTCCAGCCGGTCCCGTTCGGCATCGTCCAGCCCGGTGGTGGCCTCGTCCGCAGCGGCGTCGATCTCCTCGGCGGACAGCTCGCCGTCCAGGTCCACCTTGACCAGCCGGGACTCGAAGTACACCGGCACGGTCGCGCCGTCCTCCACCGCGCGGGTGAGGTCGTAGACGTCGATCACGTCCCCGAACACGGCGCGGGTGTTCCGGTCGGCGGTGGCCACCGGGGTGCCGGTGAAGGCGAGCAGGGTGGCGTTCGGCAGGGCGTTCTTCAGGTGCCAGGCGTAACCGTCGAGGTTGTCGTAGTGGGACCGGTGCGCCTCGTCCACGAGCAGGATGATGTTCGACCGGTCGGAGAGCACCGGGTGCGCGGCGCCGGCCTCCCGCTCCGCGCTGGTCAGGCCGAACTTCTGCAGCGTGGTGAAGTAGATCCCGCCGGTGCGCCGGGCACTCAGCTCCTCGCGCAGCTCGGCGCGGCGGCGCACCTGGCGGGGCTGCTCGCGCAGCAGCCGGGACTTGGCGAAGGTCTCGTACAGCTGCCCGTCCAGCTCGGTGCGGTCGGTGACCACCACGATCGTGGGGTTGCGCAGCGTGGGCGTGCGGGCCACCTGGGCGGCGAACAGCTCCATCTCCATCGACTTGCCCGAGCCCTGGGTGTGCCAGACGATCCCGGCGCGTCCGTCGCCCTCGACCGCGGCCACGGTGGCGCCGACGGCCTTGGTCACGGCGAAGTACTGGTGCGCCTTGGCGATGCGTTTGGTCAGCCCGTCCTCATCGGCGTCGAAGGCCACGAAACCGCGGGTGAGCTGCAGGAACCGGGTCTGGTTGAACAGTCCGTCCAGGAGCACGTCCAGGGCGGTGGCCCGCTGGTCGCCGATCACGGTGATGCCGTCGGTGGCGCGGGTGTGGTCGCCGGCGGGGGTGACCACCGCGCCGTCGTCGTCGACGTTCCACGGGGCGTAGTGGTTCAGCGGGGTGAACGGGGTGCCGTACTTGGCGACGATCCCGTCGGAGATCACGGTCAGCACGCAGAACCGGAACGCGTGCGGCAGCTCGCGCACATAGGTGGCGATCTGCGCCTGGGCGGTGGCGATGTCTGCGGCCGAGGAGGCGTTCTTCAGCTCCATGATCACCACGGGGAGACCGTTGAGGTAGAGCACCAGGTCGAAGCGGCGCTCCACCTCGGGTGTGATCACGGTGACCTGGTTGACCGCTAGCCACTCGTTCTCCTCCGGGGTGGCGCCGAGGAGCCGGATGGTGGGGTTGTGCTCGCGCCCCTCGGCCACGTAGCTGATCCGGTAGCCCTCGGTGAGGTAGTCGTGGATGCGCTTGTTCTCCGCGATCGCATCCGATGACGTGGGGCGGAGGATCTCGGCCATCGCCTGGTCCAGGTACTGCCGCGGCACCTCGGGGTTGAGCCGGCGCAGCGCCGCCCGGAACCGGGACGGGATGGCCACCTCGGCCCAGGACTCGCGCTGGGGCTGGGCGCCCAGGCTGGCGTAGGCGGGATGGCCGACGGCGGAGCTCGCCCCGGGTGCGATCTCTCGCCCGGTCAGGGGTTGCCAGCCCAGGGGCTCCTCGGCCAGCCGCTCCAGCGCGAGCTGCTCCCAGTCCGATTCCCGCACGTGCTTCCCCTCCAGGTGTTGAACGCGAGCCTAATGGCGCGCTGGCAGCCATGGTGGCCGATCCGCCGGTCCGGGTAGCGACGGGGGGTGATATGGAGGTTATCGGGGTGAGGAGCGCCTTCTGGCGAAACTGACCCAGGAGCACTGTCTTGCCAACACCTCTGAGCCCGGTGATGATCATGGACTGCTCGGCCCTCCCCCTGGCGACGCGACCAAGCAGAATCTTGAAGTTCGCCAACTGATCGTCGCGACCGACCAGCACGTCCGGTCGGGCACCGGCATTCGGCGTGTAGGGGTTCAGCAGAGGGTCCACAGACCGACCTGGGCGCCTTTAGGGCAGTTTATGTAACCCAGATAAAGCAGACTAAGATCCCTAAAATCCTCACCCTGACGCCGATGCCCTCCGGCGCTCACGAGCGTCGGCCAGCGGCTCGGTGCGCCGCCAGTCACGCGGCACGCGCGCCCTCAACTCCCCCTTGCACCTCGGTGTCCGGGTCGATCAGGGCACCGGGACGCACCCGCGCGCCGGCGCCGATGTGGCTGCGGCTGCCGATCCGCGCGCGCTCGCCCACCACGGCACCCGGCCCGACCCGGACAGCGGTCGCCAGGTAGGCGCCGGCGTCGATCCGCGCGCCGGGCTCCACCCAGCAGCAGGTGCCCAGGCGCGCCCCGGCGCCGACGATCGCGCCCTGGTCCACCCAGGCGTTCTCCTCGATCCGCGCCGTCGGGTCGACCATGGCACGGACGGCGACCATGCCGCCGCCGTTCTCGTGCCGGCGGTAGCGCACGATCGTGCCGTCCTCGAGCTCAAGCTCCTCGTACTTCTTCCTCGCCAATGCTGACCCCTTTCCGGTCATGGCTCCCCTGGTCCCGATATGACACAACGATCGATGGCGTCTGATCATTCCCGCACGAGCGTGGCTGTGGCGTGGCTGCTCACCCCCGCCCGCGCCGGGCTATCGTCGAAGCATGATCTCCCCCGTTGCCGCCCTCCGGGCCAAGCTCGCGCGATCGTTGCGTGACCGGGTGGCCGGCCCGCAGGCGGAGAAGCGCTCC
>CAZMDO010000374.1:0-2952 GCA_964564445.1 uncultured Ruaniaceae bacterium
CTCATGCAGCGGACTCGTCGCTGTTGCGGCCCGCCTCGGCCAGGCGCAGGGTCTGCCAGGCGGACAGCTCGTCACCCATCAGCCGCTCCGCGCGGTCCACGAACGCCGGCCACGTCTTCTCGGTGACGTCCTCCCGGGCGCCGGCGAGCAGCGTGGTCAGGGTGGACGCGGTACGCCGGTAGGCGCCGGCGGTGCGGCGATGCTGGCGCATCTGGTTCCACGCCCCGAACGCCGAGGCCATCGCCGCGAAGATGCCCAGCAGGTCCGCGTCGAGCAGCCCGGCGGCCTTGACCACCGCGGCGGCCAGACCGGCCGCCTCGGCCAGCAGCATCGCCACGAACCACCGGTCCGCCAGGGTGGCGTGCCGCACGCTCTTCGCCGCGTACCAGCGCAGCTGGTCGGCCAACCGCCCGTTCAGGTACGCCTCTCGCCGGACCTCGAAACCCTGCGCGCGCAGGTCCTTCATCGCCGGCGTCAGGTATGCCAGGTCCGCACCCTGGTCCGCCAGGCTCACCCCGAGGTCGAGGATCTCGTCCTGCTGCCGCTGCAGGAACAGCCGCCGCGCCGCCCCCGCCTCCAGGTCGGTGGTGAACGGCGTACCGCCCACCGCATACCGCCAGCTGTCCCCCTTGGTGGACTCCGCCACCGCCCGCGCGGTCAGCCACTGCGACTCCGAGTCCTTCGTGTTCCGGTACACGCGCAGCATCAGGCTGGTGCCGAAGCAGAGCGCACCCACGATGGCGACCACGTCCGCATCGGTGCCCGGGATCACGAACGCGAACGACCCGCAGGCAGCGGCCACGACCAGCAGCGTGTAGTGCAGCCGCATGCTCCAGATGTAGGAGCGCTGGCTGCGGATCGCCACCGCGTCCGCTGCCTGCACCACCTCGGAGAGGTCCTCGTCGGAGAGAGTGGCAGCAGGCATGGCCGCCATCCTGCCAGCCGCGGCGCGGCTGACGCAGAGGGAGAAGTCCCCATCCGCCGGCGCGGCTCAGGACGAGGCCGGCGTGCCCGTCCGCCGGCGCGGTTGGTGCACCGCCACCAGGTCGTCGCGGTGCACCACCTCGCGGTCGTTGCCGTCGCCGAAGCTCTCCCGCAGCTGGGCGGAGGTGCGGCCCATCCGCTCCGGCAGCTCCTCGGCCGAGTAGGCCACCAGCCCGCGGGCCACCACCATGCCGTGAGCATCGACCAGGTCCACCGGGTCGCCCACCTCGAACTCGCCCTGCACCCCGGTCACCCCGGCCGCCAGCAGCGACTTCTTCCCCACCGTGATCGCCCGCACCGCACCGTCGTCGAGCACCACCCGGCCGCGGGTGTGCGCCGCGTGCGCCAACCACAACCGCCGGGTGCGGATCCGCCGGCCGGTGGGCGCGAACCAGGTGCCCACGTCCGCCCCGGCCAGGGCCGCGGCGGCGTTCTCCGCACTGGTCAGCAGCACCGGGATGCCCGAGCCGGTGGCGATCCGGGCGGCCTCCACCTTGGTCACCATCCCGCCGGTGCCCACCCGGGAGCCGGGCGCGGTGATCTCCAGCCCGTCCAGGTCCTCCGGTCCGCTGACCAGCGGCACCCGCATGCTGCCCGCCCGGGCCGGCGGGCCGTCGTAGAGGGCGTCCACGTCGGTGAGCAGCAGCAGCGCGTCCGCGCGGGTCAGGTGGGAGACCAGGGCGGCCAGCCGGTCGTTGTCGCCGAACCGGATCTCGTGCGTGGCCACCGTGTCGTTCTCGTTCACCACCGGCACCACACCCAGGTCCAGCAGCCGGTTCAGCGCGCTCTGGGCGTTGCGGTAGTGGCTGCGCCGGATCACGTCCTCCACGGTGAGCAGCACCTGCCCCACGTGCAGCTTGTGGGTAGCGAACGCTCGGGTGTAGTGCGCCATCAGCAGGCCCTGCCCCACCGAGGCCGCCGCCTGCGCCATGGACAGCTCACGCGGGCGTCCGGTCAGCCCGAGCACGGTCAGTGCGGACGCGATCGCCCCGGAGGAGACCAGGGTCACCTGGCTGCCTGCCTCGATCCGGCGGGCGAGCACGTCCACGAGCCGGGTGAGCTTGACCACGTCCAGCCGCCCGGCGGCGTCGGTGAGCGAGGAGGACCCGACCTTGACCACCACCCGGTGGGCGCGCGCCGGGTCGGCGAGGGCGGCGCGGTCGGTCAGCGCTGGGGTCACGAGCGGGAGTCCTCGCCCTCGGCCCACAGCTCCTCGCGGGCGGCCGCCTTGGCGTCCATCCGGTCGTGGAACTGTTCCCGCTTCTCCGCACGGGTGGGCCGGCTGCGCTCCTCCAGGCGCACGTCGCTGCCGCGGGGACCGGCCAGGTGCTCGGCGCCGGTGGCCATCGTCGGCTCCCAGTCGAAGACCACCCCGCTGGGACCGTCGCCGATCACCACCTCGTCCCCGGCCCGGGCACCGGCGGCGAACAGCGCCTCCTCGACCCCGAGCCGGGCCAGCCGGTCGGCGAGATACCCGACCGCCTCGTCGTTGGCGAAGTCGGTCTGGCGCACCCAGCGCTCCGGCTTGTCCCCGCGCACCAGGTAGTACACGTGGTCGGTCTCCCGGCGGGTGATGGTGAAGCCGGCGTCGTCCACCGCCGCCGGACGGATCACGATCCGGGTCGGCTCCGGGGCCGGTTCGGCGGCGCGAGCCGCCGCCACCAGCTCGGCGAGGGCGAAGGTGAGCCGACGGAGCCCCTCGTGGGACGCCGTCGAGATCTCGAAGACCCGCAGCCCGCGCTCCTCCAGGTCGGGCCGGACCAGCTCGGCCAGGTCCCGGGCCTCGGGCACGTCGATCTTGTTCAGCACCACCAGCTGTGGCCGCTCGGTCAGCGGGAGGCGCCCCCCGGCGATGTCGGTGTCGGCCAGTGCGGCGGCGTAGGCGGCCAGCTCGGCCTGGATCACCTCCAGGTCGCTGATCGGGTCCCGACCGGGCTCCAGGGTGGCGCAGTCGAGCACGTGCACGAT
>CAZMDO010000375.1:0-2951 GCA_964564445.1 uncultured Ruaniaceae bacterium
TGCTGCAGCAGGCCGCCGACCAGCTCGGCGTCGCCCTGCACGACCGCTGGTAGCCGGCCGGCGCCCCGCTGCCCGCCGGCTCCGCCCCGCTGGTGAATCGATGCACTCGGCAGCTGGCCCCCTTTCCGCCACCCCCTCCCCGCCGGTGAATCGATTCACTCGGCAGCTGGCCCGATGGCTCGTGCTCTCGGGTCACGAGCCTTCGGGCGGACTGCCGAGCCCGTCGGGCGGACGGCGGAGCCTGTCGGGCGGACCGCGGAGACCGCGGAGCCCGCTGCCGCCGGCCCGGCGTGCCCGCGCTCAGCCGGCGAGGAACTCGGAGAGGATCGCCCCCACCTGGTCGTGCTCGATCAGGAAGCCGTCGTGGCCGTGGTCGGAGCGCAGCTCGCGGTAGATCCCGTTCGGGACACCGTCGGCGATCCGGCGGGACTGCGAGGGCGGGAACAGCCGGTCGGTGTCCACGGCGAGGGCGAGCGTGCGTGCGCGCACGGTGGCCAGCGCGGCCTCCACCCCGCCGCGGTCCCGGCCCAGGTCGTGGGTGAGCATCGACTCGGTGAGCGCCACGTAGGAGTTCGCGTCGAACCGGCGGGCGAGCTTGTCCGCGTGGTGGTCCAGGTAGGACTGCACGGCGAACCGGCCGCCCCCGCCGAGCGGGTTCTCCCCGCCCTGCGGGAGCCGGCCGAACCGCTCGTCCAGCTCGTGGGCGCTGCGGTAGGTGGTGTGCGCGATCTGCCGGGCGATGCCCAGGCCCACGTGCGGCCCGTCCCCGTCGGCGGCGTCGTAGTAGTCCCCGCCACGGAACTTCGGGTCCGCCCGGATCGCCCCGAGCTGGGCGTGCGCCCAGGCGATCTGGTCCGCCGAGGTCTGCGCACAGGTGGCGATGGCGGCGATCGCAGCCACCCGCTCCGGGGCGGTGACCGCCCACTCCAGCACCCGGTGCCCGCCCATCGAGGCGCCGATCACCAGCTGCCAGGCGCCGATGCCGAGGTAGTCGGCCAGCTCCAGCTCGGCGGCGACCTGGTCCCGGACGGTCACGTACGGGAACCGGCTGCCCCACGGGGTGCCGTTCGGTGCCTCCGAGGCCGGTCCGGTGCTGCCCTGGCAGCCGCCGAGCACGTTCGGGGCCACGATGAAGTACCGGTTCGTGTCCAGCGGCCGCCCGGGGCCCACCAGGTCCGCCCACCAGCCGGCCGAGGCGTGCCCGGAGCCCTGCTCACCAACGATGTGGCTGTCACCGGTGAGCGCGTGCAGCACCAGGATGGCGTTGTCCCCCGCGGGGCTGAGCTCACCCCAGGTCTCGTAGGCGAGCGTGACCTCCGGCAACCGGCCACCGGCTTCCAGCGGCAGAGGGCCGATGTCGATGAACTGCCTGTTGCCGACCGGCTGGTCCTCGCGCCAGGCGCCGCTGGCGGGCACCGGGGTGGAGGGCCTCAGGCGCCGCCGGGCAGGACGACCCGGCCGGACGATTCGGCCGGTCGGTCCGATCTGGCGGCTTGTCACGGGGTACACGGTAGTTCCTCCAGGCCTCAGGCGCCGACCGATGCCTCGGCCGAGTCCTGGGTGGCGACGGCAGCCGCGGCCGCGAAGCCCTTCTCCAGGTCGGCGATGATGTCGTCGATGTGCTCCAGCCCCACCGAGAGCCGCACCAGGCCGGGGTTGACGCCGCTGGCGGCCTGCTCCTCCGGGGTGAGCTGGGAGTGGGTGGTGGACGCCGGGTGGATCACCAGGGAGTGCACGTCTCCGATGTTGGCCACCAGCGAGTGCAGCTCGAGCCCGTCCACGAACGCCCGGCCGGCTTCCAGGCCGCCGGCGATCTCGAAGGACAGCACGGCGCCGGGACCCTTGGGCGTGTACTTCTGCGCGAGCGCGTAGTACGGGCTGGAGGGCAGGCCCGCATAGTTCACCGCGAGCACGTCCGAGCGCGCCTCCAGCCACTCGGCGACCTTCTGGGTGTTCTGCACGTGCCGCTCCACGCGAAGGCTGAGCGTCTCCAGCCCCTGGATCAGCAGGAAGGAGTTGAACGGCGAGGCGGCCGGGCCGAGGTCGCGCAGCGCCTGCACCCGGGCCTTGAGGATGAAGGAGAGGTTCACGCCGAACGCGCCGCCCACCCCCAGGTCGCGGGCGTAGACCAGGCCGTGGTAGCTCGGGTCGGGCTCGTTGAAGTTCGGGAACCGGTCCGGGTGCTGGGCGTAGTCGAAGGTGCCGCCGTCCACGATCACGCCACCGATGGAGGTGCCGTGCCCGCCGAGGAACTTGGTGGTGGAGTGGATCACCACGTCCGCACCGTGCTCGATCGGGCGCACCAGGTAGGGGGTACCCACGGTGTTGTCCACGATCAGCGGTACGCCGACCTCGTGCGCGACGGCGGCCACCGCCTGGATGTCCAGGATGTCGCCCTTGGGGTTGGGGATGGTCTCGCCGTAGAAGAGCTTGGTGTTCTCCTGCGCGGCGGCTCGCCAGGACTCCGGGTCGTCCGGGTTCTCCACGAACGTCACCGACAGGCCGAGCTTGGGCAGGGTGTGGTGCAGCAGGTTGTAGGTGCCGCCGTACAGGGACGGGCTGGCCACGATGTGGTCGCCCGCCTCGGCCACGTTCAGGATGGCCACGAACTCGGCGGCCTGACCGGAGGCCACCACGAGGGCACCGACCCCGCCCTCGAGGGAGGCGATCCGGTCCTCGGCCACCCCGGTGGTGGGGTTGTTCAGGCGGGTGTAGATCGGGCCGAGCTCGGCGAGCGCGAACCGCTTGCCGGCCTCCTCGGTGTTCTTGAAGACGTAGGAGGTGGTCTGGTAGATCGGCACGGCGCGGGAGCCGGTGTCGGCGTCCGGGGCATGGCCGGCGTGGATCTGTCGGGTCTCGAAGTGCCAGTTCTCGCTCATCACGGTCTCTCTCTCAAGGTGGGTAGGCCGGGATGCTGCTCGACGCGCGTCGACGACCATCCCGGTCCGGGT
>CAZMDO010000376.1:0-2947 GCA_964564445.1 uncultured Ruaniaceae bacterium
GAGGAGTACGCACGCGCCGGGGTGCCGGTCATCTCCGTGGTCAAGGGCGATCGCACGACGGCGGTGCACATCCTGGCCTACACCGTCGCCTTCGTGGTGGTCACCCTGCTGCTGCCGGTGTTCGGGTACGTCGGCCTGGTCTACACCGTGGCCATGGCCGCGCTCGGCGGGTGGTGGATCTACCTGGGCGTGCTCGGGCTGCGCGCGGCCGACACCATCACCTGGGCACGCCGGATGTTCCGGTTCTCCATGGTGATGATCCTCGCGCTGTGCGTCATGGTCTCGGTGGGCCCGTTCCTGCCCTGATCATCGCCGACGGCGCCCCCTCGCGCTGGAATCCCGTTAGCGCATTGGAACCAGGACAGAAGGGTGTTCCAATGCGGCAAGGGTGTTCCAATGCGACCGGGGCACCAGGTGCAGTCAGCCGCTGGTGCGCTCGTACTGCCGCGCCCGGCCGCGGATGCCGGCGAACCGGAACGGCGCCTTGGTCACCCGCGGGGTGTCCACGTCCACCCCGCTGGGCAGCTCGGCGGCGTGCAGCTCCCGGTACTCGGCCACCTCCAGCGGCACCCGGGCGTCCAGCACGTCCAGCACCCGGCGGGCGCGGGAGGCGTCGGCGTAGCCGGGGGCCACGATGCCGGTGAGGAACTCGCTCACCGACCCCGACCCGTAGCTGAACAGGCCGATCCGCTTGCCGGCCAGGTCGTCCTCGTGGTCCAGCAGCGCCGCGAGCGACCCGTACAGCGAGGCGGTGTAGGTGTTCCCGAGCCGCCGGTTGTACACCGACCCGGTGATCAGCCCGCTCTCGGCGATCTCGGTGCCGGTGTGCCGGGCGAGGCGCTGCTGGGCCTTCTTCGCCATCTTCGTGAACGGCTGGTGGTAGACGATCCGCTCGATCGAGGCCATCTCCGGCCCGCCCTGGGCGGCCAGGTCGTCCCAGGCGCCGGTGAGGGCGTCCAGGTAGGCGCGGATGGACAGCGCGCCGTCCACCACGGCGGTGCTGGAGTCGTTCGGGCGCCAGAAGTCGTCCACGTCCGCGGTGTGCACCCCGGAGACCGGCTCGATCTCCACCAGCGCCGGGTCCGCGCTGACCAGCATCGCCACGGCACCGGCGCCCTGGGTGGGCTCCCCGGGACTGTCCAGCTCGTAGCGGGCCACGTCCGCAGCGATCACCAGCACCCGCTCGGCCGGGGCGCGGCCGATGATGCCGATCGCCGCCTGCAGTGCCGCGGTGGCCGAGTAGCAGGCCTGCTTCAGCTCCACCACGCGCACGTTCGCGGGCAGCCCGAGCAGCTGGTGCACCCACACCGCCGCCGCCTTGGACTGGTCCAGACCGGACTCGGTGGCCAGCAGCACCGTGCGGATACCGTCCCTGCCGTGCCGCTGCAGCAGCGGCAGGGCGGCGGAGGCGCCCATGGTCACGATGTCCTCGTCCGGGGCGGGCATGCTCATCTCGTCCTGCCCGATGCCGAGCCGGTACTTGTCCGGGTCGGTGCCGTTCGCCTCGGCGAGGGTGGTCAGGCTGAGCACGTGGTGGGTCGTGGCCAGCTCGATGTCGTGGATACCGATCGGTGTCATCAGCGTGCTACTTCGTTCCGCTCCAGGCGCCGGTGCGCCGTCATGAGCTCTCCAGGATTGGTCTGCGCGGCGAGCAGGGACAGCTCACCGCAGAGGACGGTCGCGGCCATCAGGGCGGCCAGGCGTCGAGAGTTCGCCCCCGGTTCGGCCTCCTGCCGGCAACCGAGCCGCTGCAGCGCATATTCCACGTGCGGCAGGTGCTTGCCGTTGCCGACGGTGCCGACGATCAGGTGCGGCACGGTGCAGGAGAAGTACAGGCCCTCCTCGCGCACCTCCGCGTAGGTGATGCCCTGGGAGCCCTCGACGATGTTCGCGGCGTCCTGCCCGGTGGCCAGGTAGAACGCCAGCAGCATGTTCGCGTAGTGCGCGTTCGCCGAGCGCAGCGCACCGGCGATGGTGGAGCCGACCAGGTCCTTGCGTACCACCAGGTCGGTGATCGCCGCGGCGTCCGAGCGCAGTGTGCGGCGCACCACCTCGTGCGGGATGAGGATGTCGGCGACGACGTTGCGTCCCCTGCCGAGCACGCCGTTGACCGCCGTAGCCTTCTTGTCCGAGCAGTAGTTGCCCGAGATCGACCCGTAGTCCAGGCCCAGGTCCCAGGACAGGATGGTCTCCATCAGCGCCTCGGCCGCCCCGGTGGCCATGTTGTGCCCGGAGGCGTCCCCGGTGGTCAGCGCGAACCGCACGAACAGCAGGTTCCCGACGATCTCCGGGTGGGCCTGGAGCAACCGGGCGTACCGGCTGCCGGCGGTGACCACCGCCTCGAGCTCGGCGAAGCGGGCAGCCACCTGGGTGGAGGCGGTGAACGCGGTCTGTGCGTCGGCGGCGACGAACAGCACCGACCGGGTCATCCGTTCGTCGACCAGTACGGCGCGGATGCCGCCGTCGACCTTCTGCGAGACCCGGGCGCCGCGACCCACCGAGGGCCACAGGGGGGTCTCGTAGGTGGCCAGCGGCACCTCGACGTCCCCGGTGACCGCGTTGCCGCTCACCCGCAGCGGACCCACCCAGCGGGTGGGGATCTGGGTGACGGGCGGGTCGGCCTGGTGCACTGCGGCGTCCTTGTTCTCGGTGTTCTCGGCGGCGGTCATGAGCGGTACCTGTCACTGCGGTGGGCCAGCCGGGTCAGGTCGATCCCGCGCAGCCGGCAGAGCTCGGCGAGGTCACCGCGCACCAGCAGGTCCACCTGGGTGAGCTCTGCGGGGGTGCGCGCCCCGAGCAGCCCGAGCACCGCCGTCGTCTGCTCCTGCCAGGCGCGTACCAGCGGGACGAGCGCCTCGGCACCCCCGGCCAGCACGGTCTTCAGGAACACCCCGGCCACACCCACGGCGCGGGCGCCGCAGGCGAGCGCCTTGACCACGTCGTAGGG
>CAZMDO010000377.1:0-2944 GCA_964564445.1 uncultured Ruaniaceae bacterium
CGCCGAGGGAGAGTGCATGCAGCCGGAGAAGTCGCGACCTGCTGAGATCGGCCCGATCCAGGTCGCGGTGTTCCTCGCCGAGCTGCTGATGCTGGCCGGTTTCGCGGTCGCCGGTGCGCGCCTGGTGCCGGGCGGAGCCGGCATCGTGCTCGCGGTGCTGCTGCCGCTGGCCGCCGTCACCGGCTGGGCGATGGTCCTCGCCCCGCGTGCCCCGCGCCGGTTGCCGCACCCGTACCGGCTCGTCGGCAAGCTGGTGCTGGTGGTCGTCGCCACGGTCCTGCTGCTGCTCTCCGGGTCGACGGCGTGGGCAGGGCTGGTCCTGGTGGTTGCCGGGGGACTGTTCGTGGCAGGCGAGCTGCGGGAGCGGCGGTCCGAGCAGGGCCGGTGAACGCTCGGCCGGGCTCTGCCACGATGGTCCGATGGCTCCGGGCGATCTGTTGGACCGACTCCGTGGCGCCCATGCGGGAGCGCAGATGCGCGGCTGGGACTTCTCCGTGCTCGAGGGCCGGATGGAGGCCGACGACCCGCCGTGGGACTTCGAGGCGGACTGCCTGGCTGCGCTGCGCACGACCCGGCGGGCAGCGGACCTCGGTACCGGCGGTGGGGAGCGGGTGCTCCGCCTGCTCGACCGGCTGCCGGAGCAGGAACGCCCGGCACTTACCGCCACCGAGGGGTGGGGGCCCAACGTCCCGGTGGCCACCGAGAACCTGGCAGCGGTCGGCGTGCCGGTGCTCGCCTACGACGCCGAGTCCGGTGACCGGCTGCCGTTCGAGGACGCCAGCCTCGACCTGGTGATGTGCCGCCACGAGGCGGTCGACCTCGCCGAGGTGGCCCGCGTGCTCGCCCCCGGTGGCGTGCTGCTGGACCAGCAGGTCGACGGGCGGGAGGCAGCGCAGCTGCGGGAGTGGTTCGGCGGCCAGATGCAGTACCCGCACGTGCGTCTGGACGTCGACCGGCAGGCTGCCGCCGCTGCGGGTCTGGTGGTGGATGTGGCGCAGGAGTGGGCCGGGGCGATGACGTTCGCCGACGTCGAGGCGTTGGTGGTCTATCTCGGCCTCGTGCCCTGGGACGTGCCGGACTTCCGCGTGGACGATCACGTCCAGACCTTGCGGAGGCTGGCCGAGCAGGGTGCGATCGGCCTGACGCAGCGGCGGTACCGCCTGTACGCGCACCGCCCGGCCTGAGCCGATCAGTCGGTCACGGTCACCACGCCGGTGTCGGCGGTGAGCAGCTCTGCGGTCCGTTCAGCGGCGGTGGGCACGGACACCGCAGGGCCGTCCGGTGCGGTTGCGTGGAAGGTGCCCTCACCGTAGAGCTGCCCGTACCGGATGACCACGCCGCCGGCGTCGAGCGTGGCCTGCTCCATCGTGGCGACCGCTTGCCCGCCTTCACCGGTCAGCGGCCACGCGACGCTCTGCACGAGGAGGTGCGGTACGCCGACCTCGGTGGCCGCCGTGATCAGACGCGGCACGGCCTCCCGACGCACGCGGGCATTCGCCGTCCGAGCCTCGGCCAGCTGCGCGGGATCGTCCGGCAGATCGGTGACCTGGCTGATCAGAACGTCCGGCCGGAGCCCTTCGAGCAGCTCGCGCACGGCTGGAGCGTCGTAGAGGTCCAGGACGGCACCGCGGCCGCCAAGGGCGTCGATACCCGCCGCACCCTGTGCCGACCGGGAGGTTCCGGTGACGTCGTGGCCGTCGCGGACCAGCACCGGGACCAGGGCGCGACCGATCACGCCCGAGCCGCCGACAAGGAGGATCTTCATCACCACGATCGTACGCCGGCACCCCCGACCAAAGGTGGTGCAGCGCTCGCCCCCGGACCGATGCGTCCACTGCTGCGGGAGCGGGAACGTGGGGCAGTCTTGTCCCCGGCCGAGGAGTCGTCTCATGTCCGGCGCACTCACCACGGCGCTGACCGTCATGCTGCACGCAGTCATGGCCCTGCGCCCACCACGCCCACGGCACAGCTCGCCGTTCAACCTGCAGTTCGCCCTGGGCTGGTGGATCAACGAGTACCCCTTCCACGGCCTGTACTGGCTCCTCTCCGGTACGACGGCGGTGCTCGAGCTGCGTGCGGACCGTCCGGTGTGGTGGGTGGTCGCCCTGATCTGCCTGGTCGATGCCGTGGTGCTCGCCCGCCTCGCCTGGCGGATGAGACTCGCGCGCCCGGCTCTTTCGGCCGCCCTGGTCGAAGCGTTCGGCCCGGGGGCCGTGCCGCGGGACACTCGCCCGGTGTGGTGGCGGATCCTGCTCGTGCCGTTCCTCTCCTGGCGCCCGGACGTACGCCGGGTCGCCAACCAGCAGTACGGCCCCGGGCGGGGACGGCGCATCGACCTGTACGTGCCGCGCGGGAGCGACCGGTCGTGGCGTGCCGGGTCCGGCGGTGGTGCCCCCGTGCTGCTCTACCTGCACTCGGGTGGGTTCCAGATCGGGAGCAAGGCGCTCGGCGCGCACCCGTTGCTCTACCGGCTGGCGGCCCAGGGCTGGGTGGTGGCCACGGCGAACTACCGGCTCGGGAGGGACTACTCGGAGCAGCTGGCTGACTGCCGTGCCGCTCTCGCCTGGTTGCGCGAGCACGCCACCGACCATGGTGGCGACCCGGCGACGGTGTTCCTGGCTGGTGGTTCGGCGGGTGCCCATCTCGCGTCCACGGTCGCCCTGACCGGGGCAGAGGTGGCCGGGGTGATCGGACTCTACGGCTACTACGGGAGGGTCGGCGCCGGGGTGGGTCCCCGGTCACCACACGAGTGCGTGTCCTCCGATGCGCCGCCCTTCCTGCTGGTGCACGGCAGCGTGGACAGCCTGGTGCTGCCCGAGGACGCCAGGGCCTTCGCCGAGGAGCTGCGTGCCGTCTCCCGAGCACCGGTCGCCTTTGCCCTGCTGCCGGGGACGCAGCACGCCTTCGACCTCTTCCATTCCCAGCGCTTCAACGCGGTGATGGA
>CAZMDO010000378.1:0-2934 GCA_964564445.1 uncultured Ruaniaceae bacterium
GTGAAGCCCTGCTTCTCGATGGTGTCGGCGAAGTCGATGGTGGCGCCGGCCAGGTAGGGCACGCTCATCTTGTCCACGATCACCTCGACACCGTCGAAGTCGCGGACCGCGTCACCATCGAGCATCCGCTCGTCGAAGTAGAGCTGGTAGATGAGGCCGGAACAGCCGCCCGGTTGCACGGCCACCCGGAGGCGGAGGTCGTCCCGGCCCTCCTGTTCGAGCAGGGCCTTGACCTTCCCGGCGGCGACATCGGTCAGGGCGACTTCGTGGCTGAGCTCCTCAGTGGGGGCGGTGGTCTGCGACATCTGAATCTCCGAGGCTCGTTCACACCGGCGGACCGGTCTCTGTGCCAGGTCTGGTTCACCGGCCGGTCGGATCGTCTCCGGGCGGCCTGTGGACCTGACAGCACCCAGCGTACGTCACTGAGCCCAGGTCTTCACGATCCGTTCCGCGCGTGCCCGCAGTGCGGTCATCGGATCGGGTGACGGCGCCGGCTCGCTCCCGGGCATCCTCGCCTCGATCACGGGGTAGGTGGCGGAGATGCCCACCCGGGCGCCGTCCCGCCGGGAGGTGTGCACCTGCCAGCCCACCGCCACCACCGGGACGCCCACCTCCATGGCGGTCTCCCCGACGACGGCCGGTACCCCGTCGTGCATCGCCCCGGCGTCCAGGGTCGGGGCGGCGGTGATCACCAGATCGGTCTCGGCGACCGCCGCGGGCAGGCCCACCTCGTGGGCCACCAGCTCAGGCCCGGGCAGCAGCCGGGCGCCCAGGAGCGCGAGGGCGAAGGCCGCTCCCCCGCCGGCGCCGGAGTGCGGCGCCCGGGCGAGGCGGGGTGCGCTGTCGGTGGCGAGCAGGCTGCGGCGGGTGGTGGCCTGCGCGGCCTGCTCCCACTCGGCCGCCTGGGCGCCGGTCACGTTCTCCACCCGCTGGGCGATGGTGGCGTCCAGTCCCGGGTAGCGGGCCAGCTCCGCACCGGCGCCGTGCAGCCCGAGCAGCGGCAGGTCGGTGCCGGCCGCCACGTCCACCCGGACCGAGCCGAGCGCCCCCCGGAGCGCGGTGAGCGCCTCCGGGGTGGGCTCCCCGCTGCACCCCACGTGCTCGGCGAGGGCACGGAGCAGGCCGCGACCGCCGTCGTGCACAGCGGTGGGTCCCAGACCGACCACCACCCGCTGGGCGCCGGTGGCCACGGCAGCGAGCAGCAGCGGCGCGAGCGGGGCGGTGCTGCCGAGCAGCCCGTCGGCACCCGGCTCGGGCACGCCGGCCAGCAGCGGCCCGGCCTCCACGTAGGCGGTGGCCTCCACCAGCAGCATCTCGGCGACCGTCTCCGGCTCGGCGACCGGCACGGGGTGCACGTGCCCGCCCCGGGCGGCGGCGACCGCCTCGATCAGCCCGCTCGCCCCGGTGCCCATCGGTACCTGCCGCACGGTGTGCCCGCGGTCCTGCCAGGGGCCGGCCAGGGCTGCCGCGGTGTCGGCGGCCGAGAGCATCGGAGCGATGGAGTCGGGCGCGATCAGCACGTGCATGCCACCATCCTCCCGCACTCGCAGCGGACCTCACGCTGTGGCACGATCCTTCTTCGTGGGCACACACTCGCCGGTGCGTGTGGGCATCGTGCTCTTCGACGGCGCGGACGAGCTGGACATCGTCGGCCCGCACGCCGTGCTGTCCACCTGGGCCGCGCACGCCTCCCCCCGCCCGGACGTGGCACTGGTCTCCCGGGACGGGCAGCCGGTGCGGTCCGCCACCGGGCTGGACCTGGTACCCACGGCGCCGCCGGGCGACCTGGAGCACCTGCACGTGCTGATCCATCCCGGTGGTCCCGGGGCGCGGCGGCTGGCCCGCGACCCGCAGTACCTGGGCTGGTTGCGCCGGGAGCGGGCGCACACCCCGGCGCTGGCGGCGGTGGGTGCGGGGTGCCTACCGATGGCGGCCGCCGGGCTGCTCGTCGGCCGGGCGGTGTCGGTGCACCCGGACCTGGTGGGCGAGCTGCTCACGGTGGAGCCCGGTGCCCTGGTGGACACCGCGGCCAGCCAGGTGGACGACGGCGACCTGCTCACCTGCGCCGCCGGCGGGCACGCCGTGGACCTGGCGCTGCACCTGGTGGAGCGGCTGGACTCGGCACAGGCCTGCGTGCAGGTGCGCCGCCGCCTGCACTTCGAACCGCCGGAGGAGCCGCCGACGCACTGGTGACCACCTGGTCCCGGTGGGCCGGTGCCGCCCGGGTGGGCTGCGCCGTCGACCTGGCCCCGGTGGGCCGGTGCTGCCCGGGTGGGCTGCGCCGTCGGGTCGTGGAGCTGCGCTGGTGGCGAGCGGTGGCACCGGGTGCTCCGCGGCTCCATTAGTCTGCAAGGGTGTTCGGACGGAAGAAGGATGCGGCCCAGCCCGCCGAGGTCGAGGAGCCCACACCGGTCGGCAAGGGTCGCCCCACGCCGAAACGGAAGGTCTCCGAGGCGCGGAACAAGCGACCCCTGGTGCCCACCGACCGTGCCGCCGCGCGGCGCGCGCAACGGCAGAAGATGGCCGAGGCGCGGGCGAAGATGGACGAGGCGATGGTCACCGGCAACGACCAGTACCTGCCCGCCCAGCACCGGGGCCGGGCGCGCCGGTTCCTGCGCGACTACGTGGACGCCCGGTGGAGCCTCGGTGAGGTGTTCATGCCGCTGGCGCTGCTGATCGTGGTGATCATGCTGTTCGCCGCGTTCCTGCCGATCCCGGCCGAGGTCGCCACCGGCGCCTTCTTCAGCCTGTACATCGTGATGTTCATCGCGCTGATCGACGCGGTGATCCTGGGTTTCCGGGTGCGCCGCAAGGCGGTGGAGAAGTTCGGCGAGGGGGCCCGCAAGGGGTCGGTGATGTACGTGGCGATGCGGGTGTTCCAGATCCGCCGGACCCGGCTGCCCAAGCCGCAGGTGAAGCGGGGCGAGTTCCCCA